>NZ_JBJGZY010000024.1:0-60499 GCF_054050755.1 Modestobacter sp. SYSU DS0511 | reverse complement strand
CCCCCCCCCCCCCCCCCCCCCCCCCCCCCCCCCCCCCCCCCCCCCCCCCCCCCCCCCCCCCCCCCCCCCCCCCCCCCCCCCCCCCCCCCCCCCCCACGGACGTGCACGTCATGGGCGGTGCCACCGCCGGCGCCGCTGAGTGGCAGGGCGTGGGGAGCACCGCGCCGGGGCAGAGTGGGCGGATGCGGATCACGGTGGACGACGTCCGGAAACTGCACTTCGACGACGGGGCGCCGGTGACCGCTGCCTCGGCGATCGCGCCGCTGGGGGAGGGCTGGCTGGTCGCGCCGGACGACGCCACGGTCGCCGCCTGGCTCGTGGCGCAGCGGGTCTGCCCGGTCCGGCTGCTGCCCCCGGTCGAGGGCCTGGACCACTTCAGCGAGGCGGCGGGGACCAAGCACCTCAAGCCCGACATCGAGGTGGCCTGCCCCGCGGAGGTCGACGGCGAGCCGGCCGTGCTGCTCCTCGGGTCCGGCTCCACCCCGCGCCGGATGCGCGGCGTCCTGGTGCGCCTGGTGGACGGGCAGCCGGTCGTGGCGGCCGCGGAGCTGCCCGAGCTGTACTCGCGGGTGGCCGAGCGGCTGGAGCTCCCCGACGGGCAGCTCAACCTGGAGGGTGCGAGCCGGCACGGCGACGCGGTGCGCTGGTTCAACCGGGGGAACCTGGTCGCCGGGGTGTTCCCCGCCAGCGTCGACGTGCCACTGGCCGCGCTGGTCGACGCCGTTCTCGGCCGGGCCCCCGCGGCCGCCGTGCCGGTCGCGCACCCCCGCTCCTACGACCTGGGCCAGGCGCGCGGCGTCGGCCTCGCCGTCACCGACGCCGTCGCGCTGCCCGACGGCCGGACCCTGCTCAGTGCCGCGGCCGAGGACACCCCGAACGCCGTCGACGACGGCCCGGTGGTGGGGGCCGCGCTCGCCCTCGTCGCGGACCACTCCGTCCAGGACGTCGCCGCGGTGCCGGAGGTCGGCGGTGCGGTGGTCAAGGTGGAGGGGCTGGCGCTGTGCGGGGTCACCGACGCCGCGGTGGACCTGCTGGGCGTCGTGGACGTCGACGACCCCACGGTGCCCTCGCTGCTGCTCACGGTGCGGGTGCACCTGGACTGAGCAGCACCCGCCGGACAGCCCGGCCCGGCCCGTCGGACGGGGCCGGGCCGGGTGGCGATCAGCCGAGCGTCGTCCAGACCCGGTCCCAGATCGGGTTGGTGTTCACGGCGAGCGCGGGGATCTCCGTGGTGAGCCCGGGCCCCTGCACGCCCTGGACGGCGACGTTCGCCGGCGCGAACGCCAGCCCGAAGGGCGCGTAGTGGTTCCCCGCGAGCAGCTCGGCCGCCTGCTGGTACAGGTCGCCCCGCTCGTCCTCGTCGGTCGCGCTGCTCGCCTCGGCCAGGAGCTCGTCCAGCTGCGGGTCCGTCACGCCGCTGAACGGCGACTCGGAGTCGAAGCGGAGGCTGACGCCCACGCCGGCCGCCGGGTCCCAGGCCCCGGCCGTCTGCAGCATGGCGGTCCAGTTGCCGGACGTGAACCGGTCGATCACCCCGGACAGCGGCAGGCTCTCGGTGTTCACCGTGATGCCGGCCTCCTGCCACTGGGTCTGCAGCGCGGTCATGACCTGCTCGGCCACGTAGACGCCGGTGGTGCCCAGGGTGATGTCGATGCCGCCTACCTCCTGCACCAGCTGCTCGGCCAGCTCCGGGTCGTAGCCCTGGTAGCCGTCGGCCTCCGGCTCGTGGAACTTGCCGCCCGGTGCGGTGAAGGACTGGCTGACCTCGTACTTGCCCCCGAAGAGCCCCGTGGCGATGGCGTCCCAGTCGGTGGCGGCGTAGATGGCCTGCCGGGCCCGCTCGTCGTCGAACGGGGCCGCGCGGGTGTTCAGCTGGACGACGTAGGGGGAGGTGGCCGGCTGGACGGTCACCTGCAGCTGGCCGTTCTGCTGTGCCTGGTCCAGCAGCGGGGTGGTGCTCAGCCCGATGTAGGCCTGCGCCTGGCCGGCCTGCAGCGCCTGGTAGGCGGGCTGGTCGCCGCCGATGGTCTGGAAGGTGAGCTCGTCCAGGTGGGGCAGGCCCTCCTTGAAGTAGTTCGGGTTCTTCGCCAGCTCGAGCTTGGAGTTGAGCTGGTTGGAGACGACGGTGAACGGCCCGGCGCCGACCGGGTTGATCGCGAAGTCCTCCTCGCCCTGCTCCTGCACCGCGGTCGGGGAGGCGATCCAGTTCACGTTGCTGACCGGGAAGTTGGCCTCGACCGCGCCGAACGGCTCGTTGAACTGCACCACCACGGTCCGCGGATCGGTGGCGGTGATGTCGTCGGGGTTGCCGGCCAGCGGCCAGGTGGGCTTGCAGGCGCACGTGGACGCCAGGTCGCGCTGCCAGTTCCAGACCACGGCCTCGGCGTCCAGGGGGGTGCCGTCGCTGAACTCGATGCCCTCGCGCAGGGTGACGGTCATGGTCATGCCGTCGTCGGAGAGCTCCAGGCTCTCGGCCTGGTTGGGCTCGATCCGCGCGTTGGAGCCGTCGTCGTCGGCCTCGAGCAGGAACAGACCCCCGTAGATCGCCTGGTTCATGTCGAGGTTGGCGCCGCCGGTCACGTTGGTGGCCGGGTCCAGGCCGGTGGGCCAGGACCCGGAGAAGCCGGCGTCCTGCAGCACGGTCAGCGCGCCGCCGCTCTGCGGTTCGTCGGCCGCGCCATCGGTGGTGCCGGACGCGGAGTTCCCGCCTCCGCAGCCGGAGAGGGCCAGCGCGGTCGCCAGCGCGATGGCCGAGGTCATCCGTCGTCTCATGGAGGTGCTCCCGTCTGTGTGGTCGTCGCTGACCACGTGGCCGGTGAGTGGCGTCGCGGGCGGCGACCACCACGCGCAGTGATACAAATCACCGTCGCAGCGCACAGCGTCGGGATCCGGCGGGTTGCCCGGGCACATCGTTTTCTCCCTGCGGAAGGGGCATCTGCGCCCGCACAGGGTCGCCCGGGCTGCTCAGCCGGTCGGCTGGTCGGCGCTGGGATCGCGCCGCTCCAGGAAGTAGGCGCCCAGCGCACCGGCGAGGGTGGCGAACACGGCGACGGAGTACACCGCCAGCGCCACCGCGAGGAAGCGGGCGAACCCGTGGTCGGTGTTCAGCACCTGACCGCTCACGGTGGCCAGCGCGGCGTCGTGCAACGCGGGGCCGTAGCTGGCGTAGGCGCCCAGCACGTACAGCAGTTGGCTGCTGGCCAGCACGACGACGCCGGTGACCGCGGTCAGCCAGCCGATCCGGCCGGTGAGCAGCCGGCCGGCCGACCGGGAGCCGCGGACGGCGGCGGACACCACCCCGCCGACCCGGGCGGTGCGCAGCAGGGTGAGGGCCCGGGCGAAGCGCAGGAAGGGCAGCGCGAGGAACAGCAGCTGCCACCAGTTGCGCAGCCAGAACCGCTTCTGGCTGCGGGCGCGGACGGCCCGGAAGGCGAACTCCGCGACGAACACCGCCCAGCACACCCAGCCCGCGACGGTCAGCGTCGTCACCAGCCACGGCTCCCGGGCCAGCGACTGACCCAGCACGATCAGCACGAACACCAGGCCGAGCACGCCCATCGGGCGGTCCAGGCGTTTCGCCAGCCCCTCGGTTTCGACGGGGTCGTCGGCGGTCCGGTCTGCGCGCATGGCCCCGGCCCTACCCAGCCCTCTCCTCGCGGTCCCCTCGCCCGCGGATCAGGCTCGGCACACGTGGCGGAGACGTGCCCACAGGCCGTCCTCGACGAACTCGCCGTCCAGCACCGCCCAGTCCTGTGCGAGGTCGAACGGGCCGTCGCCTTCGATCGAGGTCACGACGTTCCGCACGAGGGGGTCCGCTTCCGCGATCACGCGGATCCGCGCCCAGTTCGGGTCACCCCGCCACAGCACGAGGTGACCCGAGGGGTCGAAGGTGTTGGCCGTCCGGTCGACGCCACCCTGCAGGCCGAACCCGCGGCAGCCGGTGAAGTCGTTGCCCCGCACGACCGCGTGCCGCGCCGGGTCGCGGGTGTCCGGACGGGCGTCGAAGCAGCCCTCCCACCGTCCCGAGAACGTGCAGTCCTCGAAGTGCGCGGAAGCCGTGCCGAGGGTGAGCGTGACGTCGACGTCCTCGAACCGGCACCGGAGGAACCGGGTCATCCCCGGATCGAAGGCAGGGCAGGTCAAGCCGGTGAAGTCGCAGTCGACGAACTGCGGGATCTCCTCGCCGACCCGCCCTCGCTTGAGCGGGCGGGGCAGCGCCGCGTTCCGCGCGGGCGTGGCGTCGTCGAAGCGCAGCCACGACGTCGTCCAGCTCGACAGGTCCGCGCCCCGCACCACCCCGCCGCCCTCGACCCTGATCGCGCCGTGTGGCGTGGCGCCGGCCCGGAGATCGGCGTGGTCCACCCGGGTGGTCCCGTCCGGCTCCATCGCCTGCCTCCGGTCGGTGGGCTCCGCGGCGGAGGTCGCTCACGGGGCGGGGTGCGGCCGCGACTGCGTGCGGGAGGGGGGAGTCGAACCCCCACGCCCGAAGGCACCAGGACCTAAACCTGGCGTGGCTGCCGTTACACCACTCCCGCGTGCGGGTGAGTGTAGAAGTGCCTGACCAGGCCCCCCGCGCACGCATCTGGCAGGCTGTCGGCGTGCCGCGCAGCCCCGAGCAGATCCAGCAGGAGATCGATGCCGCCCGCGAGTCGCTGGGCGCCACCCTGGACGAACTGGCCTTCCGCACCAATCCCAAGCGCCTGAGCGAGGAGGCCAAGGCGAAGGTGCGGGAGTTCCTCGCCAGCCCGCCCGGCAAGGCGCTGATCGCCGCCGTCGGACTGCTCGCGGCGTTCGTCATCACCCGGCGCATCGTCCACGCCGTCCGCGACTGACCTCCCGCGCGCAGGGCGGTCGCCCTTCTCCCCGAGCCGGGTCGACGCCGCGTCAGCGGCGGCGAGACCGTGCGCGCTCGGGCCGGGCGCGTGTGCTCCGGCTGGACCACCGGCGAGGTCGTCGTCCCGGTCGCGGGGCAGCCCGGCGCCCGCGGCTGGCGTGCCGGCGTTGTACCGCGACCAGAGGGGTGCGGCCTGTCGTCCTCGGCGGCCGGTTCCCGAGTGGAGGGTCGCATGCGCTGTCGTTCCCGTGCCGTCGTCGTCCTGGCCGTCCTGGTGCTGCCCGGCTGCGGCTTCCTCCGGGACGTCACCGACGGGGAGGGGGCGGCCGCGGCCGCCCGGTGGTGATGGAGTCGCCGCCGGTCCCGGCGCCCCCGACTCCCCGGGCGCTCGGGGCCTTGACGGTGGCCGATGGTCGTGACCTGCCCGGGGCGCCGTTCCGGGGCGCCGTCGAGGTGAGTGCAGTGCCCATGGCTGACGGGCTGCCCCCGCTGCCCTCCCCGGAGCTGGTGACCGTTGGGTAGTGGGCACCGAGTGGGGGACAGGGCAGCTGCCCGGACGACGACGAGCGGGCCCGCCTGCCGCCCGGTTGACCGCGATTGCAACCCCTACCCCCTAGGGGTACCGTCGGTGTCGTGACGGGCTACGACGGCAACAAGGACCAGGTGCTCGCGCGCCTCAAGCGTGTGGAGGGCCAGGTCCGCGGCATCGCGCGGATGGTCGAGGACGACACGTACTGCATCGACGTCCTCACCCAGGTCTCCGCCGCGACCAAGGCGCTGCAGGCGGTCGCGATCGGCCTGCTCGACGACCACCTGGCGCACTGCGTGCGGGAGGCCGTCGTCGCCAGCGGCGACGACGACGGCGCGGCCGCCGACGCCAAGATCGCGGAGGCCTCCGCGGCGATCGCCCGGCTCGTCCGTTCCTGAACCGATCAGCTCGAAGGAGAACCCCGTGCAGACCCTCGACTTCACCGTCACCGGCATGACCTGCCAGCACTGCGTCGCCTCGGTCACCGAGGAGGTCTCCGAGCTCGCCGGCGTCCGCGAGGTCGACGTCGACCTGGCCAGCGGCCGACTGCACGTCGTCGGCGACGACGTCACCCCCGAGCAGGTCCAGGCGGCCGTGGCCGAGGCGGGGAGCTACTCCGCCACGCCGGCGTGACCGCCGGGCCGCAGGCGGCCCCGTCCGACGAGGCCGCGCAGGACCCGGCGCCCCAAGCGGTGCGGCTGGACGAGGTCCGCCTCGACATCACCGGCATGACCTGCGCGAGCTGCGCGAACCGCATCGAGCGCAAGCTCAACAAGCTCGACGGCGTGCAGGCCAGCGTCAACTACGCCACCGAGGCCGCCACGGTCCGGTACGACCCCGCCCGGGTCGACACCGACCGGCTGCTGGAGACCGTCTCGGCCGCCGGCTACTCGGCCGCGCTGCCGGCGCCGCCGGTGGCCGAGGAGACCGAGCCGGCCGCCGACGCCGCGGCGACTCCCGAGGACGCGCTGCGCCAGCGGCTGCTGGTCAGCGCCGCGCTCGCCCTGCCGGTGCTGCTGCTGTCGATGATCCCGGCGCTGCAGTTCGACAACTGGCAATGGCTGGCCCTCACCCTGGCCAGCCCGGTCGCGGTGTGGGGCGCCTGGCCGTTCCACCGGGCCGCGGTGGTCAACGCCCGGCACGGCGCCAGCACCATGGACACCCTGGTATCCCTCGGGATCAGCGCCGCGTACCTCTGGTCGGTGTGGGCGCTGTTCCTCGGCGACGCCGGCATGCCCGGCATGCGCATGGAGTTCACCCTGCTGCCCGAGCAGGGGAGCGGCACCCACGAGCTCTACCTCGAGGTCGCGGCCGCGGTCACCGTCTTCCTGCTGGCCGGCCGGTACGCCGAGGCCCGCGCGAAGCGGCGGTCGGGTGCCGCGCTGCACGCGCTGCTGGAGCTCGGTGCCAAGGACGCCGCGGTGCTCCGCGACGGCCGCGAGATCCGGGTGCCGGCCGCCCAGCTCGCCGTCGGCGACCAGTTCGTCGTCCGGCCGGGGGAGAAGATCGCCACCGACGGCGTGGTCGTCGGTGGCAGTTCCGCGGTCGACCTGTCGATGCTGACCGGGGAGAGCGTGCCGGTGGAGGTCGCCGAGGGCGACCGGGTCACCGGCGCGACGGTCAACGTCGGTGGCCGGCTGGTCGTCGAGGCCACCCGGGTGGGTGCCGAGACGACGCTGGCGCAGCTGGGCCGGCTGGTCACCGAGGCGCAGAGCGGCAAGGCCGCGGTGCAGCGGCTGGCCGACCGGGTCTCGGCGGTGTTCGTCCCCGTCGTGCTCGTCATCGCGCTGGGCACCCTGGCCGCCTGGCTGCTGGTCACCGGCGACGCCACGGCTGCCTTCACCGCCGCCGTCGCCGTGCTCGTGATCGCCTGCCCGTGCGCCCTCGGCCTGGCCACCCCCACCGCCCTGCTGGTGGGCACCGGCCGGGGCGCCCAGCTCGGGGTGGTCATCAAGGGCCCGGAGGTGCTGGAGAGCACCCGGGTCGTCGACACGGTCGTGCTCGACAAGACCGGCACGGTGACCACCGCCGCGATGAGCGTCGTGCAGGTGGCCGGTCACCCGGACACGCTCCGGCTCGCCGCCGCGGTCGAGGCCGGCTCCGAGCACCCGATCGCCCGCGCCGTCGTCGCCGCCGCCGAGGCTCCGCTCCCGCCGGTTACCGGCTTCGCGAACCGGCCGGGTCAGGGCGTCACCGGCACCGTCGAGGGCCACGAGGTGGTCGTCGGCGCCACGGGCACCCCCCTGCCGGCCGAGCTGGCGGACGTCGTCGACGCCGCGGCGGCTGCCGGCCGCACCGCCGTCCCGGTGGCCTGGGACGGGCAGGTGCAGGGCGTCGTCGTGGTCGCCGACACCGTGAAGCCGAGCAGCGCCGCGGCGATCGCCGAGCTGCGCGCGCTGGGGCTCGCCCCGGTGATGGTCACCGGCGACAACGAGGGTGCGGCCGCGGCAGTCGCCCGCGCGGTGGGGCTGGACCCCGAGCGCGGGGAGGTCGTCGCCGGGGTGCTGCCGGCCGGCAAGGTCGACGTCGTCCGGGACCTCCAGGCCCGCGGCCGGGTGGTCGCCATGGTCGGCGACGGCGTCAACGACGCCCCGGCGCTGGCCCAGGCCGACCTCGGCCTCGCGATGGGGTCGGGCACCGACGTGGCGATCGAGGCCAGCGACCTCACCCTGGTGCGCGCCGACCTCACCGCCGCGGTCGACGCGATCCGGCTCTCCCGCCGGACCCTCGCGGTGATCAAGGGCAACCTGTTCTGGGCGTTCGCCTACAACGTGGCCCTGGTGCCGCTGGCCGCGCTCGGGTTCCTGAACCCGCTGCTGGCCGGGCTGGCGATGGCGGCGTCGTCGGTGCTGGTGGTCACCAACAGCCTGCGGCTGCGCCGGTTCCGCTCGACCGCGCCGGCGAGCTGAGGCGCACGCAGCGAGGGCCCGGCCGGGGATGCCGGTCGGGCCCTCGGGGTGGTGTCAGGCGACGCGGGCGCGGCAGGTGACGAGCGGGAGGACGACCTCGGCCAGCACCTCGTCGGCGAACTCCGTCGAGACGGGCTCGCCACTGAACAGCCAGCGCTGCAGGATCGGGGCGCTCGCGGTGGAGGCCAGCGCCGACCCCAGCGTGTCGGCGGGGACCTCCCCCCGGGCCTCTGCCCGGGCCCACGCCGTGGTGAAGACCTCCCGCCACAGGCCCATCGGGCCGGTCTGGAACGCCTCCCGCAGCTCCGGCTCGTGCGGCAGTGCCGACAGCAGCGACAGCGTCGCCGCACCGACCGGCCCGTTCACCGCGCTGACCAGCCCGTGCAGCAGGATGCGCAGGTCACCCTCGAGGCTGCCGGTGTCCGGAGCGTCCATCGGCGCCTGGCTCAGCTCGGCGACCGCGTCGGCCACCAGGGCGGACTTCGTCCGCCAGCGACGGTAGATCGTCGCCTTGCCGACGCCTGCGGACGACGCCACCGCGTCCATGGTCAGGCCGGCGTAGCCGGACTCGGCCAGCACCTGCAGGATCGCGGCGCGGATCGCACCGTCGCGGGAAGGGTCCCGGGGGCGGCCGCCGCGGCCGGGCCGGTCGCCGTCGGCCGGTGTCAGGTCAGGCACACCTGCAGACCCTAGCCGTGATGATCTTCCTCGTGATCTTCGCCCTCCTGTGAGCTGAGCCTCAGTGCTCGGTTGCCCACCCAGCGTCTGCGCGCGCCTACCCGGTGTCATGCACCGGGTCGGTCATCCTGCTGCCGTGAACGGGGGAGGTGACGTGGTGCGACCGTCGTGGGCAACGCCGCAGCGGGCCCGTCGACTGTTGCTGGCCAGCACGCTGGACCACGTGCTGCCCAGCATCGCGCGGGTCGCCAACGCCATGGGGCTGACCGTCGGCACCGCACCCGGCCTGCTCGACGTCGTCGACCACCAGGGTGGCCGGCGGATCGACCGGTTGCTGGCGCGACTGGCCCGCGAGCTCACCGCCGCGGAGACCGAGTCGGTCCGGGTCACCACCGACCCGCCGGCCGACGGGGTGTCGCTGGCCACCCGGCTGCTCACCGCGCCGACGCTCGCCGTCGAGTTGGCCCGCCGCGGGATCACCGTGGAGATGTCCCTGCTGACCGACGCCGAGCTCTGGCCGGTGTACCAGCCGATCATGTCGCTGGCCTCCGGGGGCATGGTCGGGCACGAAGCGCTGCTGCGTGGCCGGGTCGACGGTCGCGAGGTCGGCGGGGGTGACCTGTTCTTCCTCGCGGAGCGGGCCGGCTGGCTGTCCCGGCTGGACCGCCTGGCCCGGGAGGCCGCGATCGCCGGCGCCGCGCACTGGCTGGGCGGCGCCGACCTCTACGTGAACTCGAACCCGGCCGCGATCCACCGGCCCTCGGTCTGCCTGGCCGGTACCGAGCGGGCCGTGCACGAGGCCGGCATCGACCCCCGGCAGATGGTCTTCGAGGTGGTCGCCCCGCACGCCGTCACCGACCGGGAGCACCTGCTCTCCGTGCTGGAACACCACCGCTCGCTGGGCTGGCGGGTCGCCCTCGACGACGTCGGGGTGGGCTGGTCGAGCCTGGAGCTGGTCTCCGTCGTCCGCCCGGACGTGGTCAAGCTGAGCAAGGCGCTGGTCTGCCGGCTGGGGGAACCCGGGGCGAACGCCATCGCCCGCGCGTTGTGCGAGCTCGCCCACCTGCAGGGCGGCGTCGTCGTCGCCGAGGGCGTCGAGCACGAGCGGATGGCCGACCAGGCCCGCGCCGTCGGCGCCGACCTCGGCCAGGGCTGGCTCTTCGGGCGCCCGGTGCGCCCGGAGCCGGAGAGCGAACCCGAGCTCGTCCTCGCCTGACGGGTCACTGCGGCGCTCCTGGGATCAGTCAGCTGATCGTGCGTGCTCCTGGCTCACCTCCCGAGGTGAGCCAGGAGCACGCCAGGTGAGCTCAGCTGATCGCGGAGCGCGGTGCGCTGGGGAGCGCGGCGGGCCCGTTCAGGGGCAGCCGGTGTTCCAGCCGGTCAGGGCGGGCCACTCGTGGTCGTGGCCCAGGATGCCGTAGCGGCCGGTCGCCAGCGGGAACAGTGCGCCCTTGTCCGGGCCGAAGCCCAGCCAGCGGGCGGTCAGCACCCGCAGCACGTGCCCGTGGGCGACCAGGGCGACGTCACCACCGTCGAGCAGCGGCCGCGCCCGCTCCAGCACCCGGTCGACCCGCTCGCCGACCTGCGCCAGTGTCTCCCCGGGGCTGTCGCCGGGCTCGGTGCCGTCGTGCCACAGCGACCACGGGTGCCCGACGCGGTCGCTGATCTCCGGGGTGGTCAGCCCCTCCCAGCGGCCGTAGTCGACCTCCACCAGGTCCGGCTCGACCACCGTCTCGATGCCGTCGTCGAACAGGCCGGCCAGCTCCGCGGTGCGCCGCGCCCGGATCAGCGGGCTGACGAAGGCGTGCGTGATGCCACGGCCGCCCAGCACCGACCGCAGCCGCCGCCCGTCGTCCTCCCCGTCGGGCAGCAGCGGCAGGTCGGTCAACCCCGTGTGCTGCCCGCTCCTGCTCCACTCGGTCGCTCCGTGCCGGACGACGACGATCTCACCCACGCTGGACCTCCTTCGCCGGGACCGGCCCCGGCTCGCTCGAACCGGACGACTCCCGGCCGCCCACGGACACGGCGCCGGCGACGGTCATCACGATCACCGCACCCAGGATGACCAGCAACGGCGCCGTCCAACCGCCGGTGGCATCGTGCACCGACCCGATCACCAGCGGGCCGGTGGCCGCCACCACGTAGCCGCACCCCTGCACCATCGCCGACAGCTGCCGGCTCTCGGTCTGGCCCCGGGACCGCCGGACGATGGCGATGAACACCACGGTGATCCCGCCGCCCTGCGCGACCCCTGCCAGCGAGCACCACAGCGGCCACAGCGAGGGGGCGGCCAGCATGCCCAGTGGCAGGGTCGCCCACAGCGTCGTCACCGCCAGCAGCACCGCCCACGGACGCTGCCACCAGGCGACCAGCGCGGGGATCGCGAAGGCGCCGGCGACGGCGAGCACCTGGAACAGCGACGAGCCGACCCCGGCCGCCTCCCGGGAGAGCCCCTGCTCGTCGGCCAGCAGCGTCGCCAGCCAGGCCGTCGTCGCGTAGAAGGCGAACGACTGCCCGGCGAAGGTGACGGTCAGCCCCCAGGCGACCGGCCGGCGCCAGACCGACCGGCCGGGCACCGGCGGCGGGGGAGCGGGCGGGGTGGTGCCGGCCGCTGCGGCACGGGCCACGTGCCGGCGCAGCGCGGCGGTCCAGACGGTGGCGGCCACGACCACCAGCAGCCCCCACGACGCCAGCGCCAGCTGCCAGCCCAGGACTGCGGCCAGCGGTGCGGTGAGCGCAGAGGTGAACGTGGAGCCCAGGTTCATCGTCGCGGTGTAGGCGGCGGTGACCACGTTGGTCACGCCGGGGAAGTCCCGGCCGATCACCACCGGGACGACGATGTTGCCCACGGTGATGCCCAGCCCGATCACCACCGTGCCGGCGATCGCGGCCTCCTCGGTGCCCAGCGAGCGCAGCAGGGTGCCGGCCAGCACCCCGGCCATCGACACGACGACGGCGCGGTGCACCCCCGTCCGGGCGATCAGCAGCGAGGCGAACGGCGCGGCGAGCCCGAAGCAGAGCACCGGGATGCTGGTCAGCAGGCCGATCGTGCCGGCGCCGACGCCGAGATCCCGGCGGATCAGCTCGACCACGGGGGCGACGGCCACCAGCGGTCCGCGCATGTTCAGCGCGACCAGCAGCACCCCGACCAGCAGCAGGACCGGCACGGCCGCCGTCCCCCGTGTTCGTTGCACCGGGCTACTCAACTCCACCGCACCGCCGTGCCGCGCGCCGGGGGCGGGCGCGCGGAAGCCGATCTGTGCAGCCGGACACATGGCGTGGTGTCGGGAAGGCGGTGGGGCAGTACCCGCTTGTGCGCAACGAGACCCCGGTGGCCGATCCCGGGGCCCCGACGCCGCGCACCGACGTCCCGCGCACCTCACGTCCTGGAGGACACATGACCAGCGCCACCGCCCCCACGCTCACCTTCGACCTCGGCGGCGACCTCCCCGTCCACCGCCTCGGCTACGGCGCCATGCAGCTCACCGGCGACGGCGTGTGGGGCGAGCCGGCCGACCGGGCCAACGCCGTCCGCGTCGTGCAGGCCGCCGTCGAGCAGGGCGTCGACTTCATCGACACCGCCGACTCCTACGGACCGGTGGTCAGCGAGCAGATCATCGCCGACGCGCTGCACCCCTACGCCGATGGCCTGGTCGTGGCCACGAAGGCCGGCCTGACCCGCACCGGTCCCGGCGAGTGGATCCCGGTGGGCCGCCCGGCCTACCTCAAGCAGCAGGTCGAGCTCTCGCTGCGCAACCTCAAGGTCGACCGGATCGACCTGATCCAGCTGCACCGGATCGACCCCGAGGTGCCGCTGGCCGACCAGCTGGGCGCCTTCGCCGAGCTCAAGGAGCAGGGCAAGGTCCGGCACATCGGCGTCTCCGAGGTCTCCGTCGAGGAGCTGAAGGCGGCCCGGGAGATCACCGAGATCGTCAGCGTGCAGAACCTGTACAACCTGACCAACCGGCAGAGCCAGGACGTGCTCGACTACGCCACCGCGGAGGGCATCGCCTTCATCCCGTGGTTCCCCATCGCCACCGGTGACCTCGCCAAGCCCGACAGCCCGGTGGCCGCGGTCGCGAAGGAGCTCGACGCCACCCCGTCGCAGGTCGCGCTGGCCTGGCTGCTGGCGAAGTCGCCGGTGATCCTGCCGATCCCGGGCACCAAGTCGCTGGACCACCTGGCCGAGAACCTCGGTGCCGCCCAGCTGACCCTCTCCGCCGACGAGATCGCCCGCCTGGACGCCCTCGCCTGATCCGCGCCCAGCAGTGATCAGGTGACCTGATCAAAGCCTGTCCCCCCGCACCAGCATTGGTGCGGGGGGACAGGCATTGGTGCAGGAGGACGGGCACCGACCCGCGTGGGCGGGCGGTCAGGCGGGGGTGTGGTCGGGGCCGGTGCCCGGGTGCAGCAGCGGACCGGTGTGCCCCTCGCCGCTGCCCAGCGCCGCGACGAACTCCCGCAGCAGGTCCCCGCCGTTGTGCTTCGCCCGCCAGCCCAGCTCGGTGCGCGCCTTGGTGGTGTCCAGCGGCGGCACCCCGATGCCCATGTCCAGCCAGCCGGGCTCGATCTGCAGCACGTGTGCGGCGAACGCTGCCTGCATCCCGGCACGCAGCGCCACCGCCGGCACCGGCACCCGGCGGGTGCCCAGCGCCCGGGCCAGGCCGTCGGCGTCGAGGTTCGGCGGGGCGGCCACGTTGAACGCCCCCGGCGCCCGCCGGTCCAGCACCCGGGCGATCAGGTCGGCGACGTCGTCGGCGTGCACGAAGCCCAGGTGCAGCGACCCGGGCAGCGGCAGCGGCAGCAGCTTGGCCACCGGTCCGGGCACTGCCCGGGCGGCGGGGAAGAGCAGCGGCCCGAGGAAGTAGCGGCCGATCTCGCTGGCCGCGTCCGGCTGCAGCACCAGGGTCGGGCGGATCGGGGAGACCGTCGCCTCCGGGTGCGCGGCGTCGAAGTCGCGCAGCAGCCCCTCGACCGTCGACTTCATCCGGCTGTACTGCGAGGACGGGATGCCGGTGGTCGGCCAGTCCTCGCCGACCGGGTGCACCTGCGGGCCGGCGGCGTAGGTGCCGATCGAGGACAGCGCCACCACGTGCGCCACCCCGGCCCGGCCGGCCGCGTCGAGCACCCGGCGGGTGCCCTCCACGTTCACCCGGTGCAGCAGGTCGGGCTGACGGTCGGGGATCAGCGCCCACGCCGAGTGGACGACGGCGTCGGCCCCGGCGAGGAACTCGTCGAGCACCGGCTCGCTGGAGCTCTCGCCGAGGTCGGCGCTGAACCAGCGCACCCCCGCGTACGGCTCGGTCTCCGGTGGCCGGCGGCGGGCCAGCCCACGCACCTCGGCGACCCCGGCGTCGGCCAGGGTACGCAGCAGCGCCGTCCCGACGTTGCCGGAGGCGCCGGTGACCGCCACGGTCATGCCCGACAGGTGTCCGCTGGGGAGCTCAGCCATGTCCGGCGGCTACCCGCGCAGGACGACGTCCACCCCTCAGCCGGCGACGTCGAGCGCGTCGAGCGCCAGGCCCCGGCACGCCGCCAGCCGCTCGGACTCCTCGGCCAGGCGCCTGCGGACCGCGGGCGGCAGGGCCTGCCACGGCTGCACCCGCACCGTGAGCCGCCGCCCGGAGCTGCGCGGTCGCCAGACGCCGGCCACCTCGCCGTCGACCAGGACCGCGCCGGGGCGGCCCAGCACCGGCCACAGCTCCTTGGCCCGCGCGCGGTCGGGCACCAGCAGCGACCGGTCGCGCAGCTGCAACCACGGGTCGTAGGGGGCGAGCAGCCGCACCACCGGGGCCGGCTCCGCGGCCGCGGCCGGCAGGTCGGCGGCGAGCAGCCAGCGGCGCTCCCCGTCGACCGTGACCTCGACGGCGTCGTCGGGCCAGCGCGCTCGGACGGCGGCGACCGGGGCGTCCAGGTGCGCCGCGACGTGCTGCGGGGTGGCCGGGCGGTACAGCCGCAGGTGGCCGCGGACGACGTCCAGCCGCTCGGGCACCTCCTCGGCTGGGACGAGGCCCGGGACCGGTCGGAGCACCGGTGGTGAGGTGCCCGGCACGAGTTCCAGGCCGGCGCGCAGCGCGGCGAGCCGGAACGGCTGCTCGTACAGGTGGGTGGCCTGGCAAGGGCGGCACCAGCGCAGGTACGGCTCGGGCAGCAGCTCGGCGAGCCGGCCGGAGACCTCGCCCTTGATCATCGGCTCGGTGACGAGCGTGCGCATCACGCCGGCGACGGTGTCCAGGGCGGTGAGCACCGGGATGCCCGCCGCGCGCAGCGGCTTCGCCGCGTCGAAGACCCGCTTGGCGGCGTCGGCCTTCGAGAACGGCGCCGTCGCGGCGAGGACGCCGGGCAGGTCGGCGCGGCGGTACGCGTGCGGTGCGCCCCGCAGGGTCCAGGCCAGGGCCAGGCCGGGGAGCTTCACCGGCACGTCGGCCCCGCGGACCGCCAGCGACCACCGGGCGGCGTCCGGTCCGGTGTCCTGCACGCCCTGGTCGAGCACCGCGGTGTCGTCGGTCGTGCCGGTGGCGCGGTCCAGCTGGTGGGCCCGCACCCGGTGACCGAGCACCTGCGCCCGGGTCAGCACCGTCATGGCGTCACCGTAGGGGCAGCTGCCGACGGTCAGGAGGCAACGGTCTCGTCGAGGGCGTCGCCGCGCCGCTCGGGCAGTGCCCAGGCCGAGGCGGCGGCGAGCACGAAGGCCAGCGCGAACACCCCGAACACCAGCCCGGTGCCCCCGCCGTCCAGCAGGTGCGGCACGGACAGCGGCGCCAAGATCGAGGCGATCCGGCCGAAGCCGGCCGCTGCGCCCGCGCCGGTGGCGCGCAGCGCGGTCGGGTACACCTCCGGGGTGAGCGCGTACAGCGCGCCCCACGCACCGAGGTTGAAGAACGACAGCACCATGCCGCTGGCCAGCACCGCGGAGTCCCCGCCGGCGACGGCGAACAGCCCCGCGCCCAGCGCCGACCCGAGCAGGAACAGCCCCAGGGTCGGCCGGCGCCCCCAGCGCTCGACCAGCCAGGCCGCGACCGCGTACCCGGGCAGCTGGGCCAGGGTGATCAGCAGCGTGTAGCCGAAGGACTTCACCAGCGAGAAGCCCGAGGCGTACAGCAGCGTCGGCAGCCAGGTGAAGGCGCCGTAGTAGGCGAAGTTGATGCAGAACCACACGCCCCACAGCGCGGCCGTGCGCCGTCGGGCGGCCGGGGCCCACAGCTGCCCCGGCCGCGCCCGGGTCACCGGTGCGGCCACCCGGGGGCTGGGCACCGGGTCGACCCCGGCGGCCCGCTCGAAGCGGCGGACCGCGGCCTCCGCCTCGTCGGTGCGACCGCGCAGCTCCAGGAAGCGCACCGACTCGGGCAGGCCGCGGCGGACGACGACGGCGTACAGCGCCGGCAGCGCCCCCAGGGCCAGCGCCCAACGCCAGCCGTCGTCGCTGCGCGGCACGACGAAGTAGCCGATCAGCGCGGCCAGCACCCAGCCGACCGCCCAGAACGCCTCCAGTGCCACCACCACCCGGCCCCGCACCCGGGCCGGTGCGTACTCGCTGACCAGGGTGGATGCCACCGGCAGCTCGGCGCCGAGGCCCAGCCCGATGAGGAACCGGAACACCAGCAGGGCGCCGACCGACCAGGACAGCGCCGCGGCGCCGGTGGCCAGGCCGAACACGAGCAGGGTGAGCGCGAACACCTGCCGGCGGCCGATCCGGTCGGCCAGCAGCCCGCCGAGGGTGGCGCCCAGCGCCATGCCCACGAACCCGATGGAGGCGATCCAGGACAGCTGGGTGTCGGTCAGCGACCACTGGACGGCGAGCGCGGTCATCACGAAGGAGATGAGCCCGACGTCCATCGCGTCCAGCGCCCAGCCGATGCCGCTGCCCACGACGAGGCGGCCGTGCTGCCGGGTCAGCGGCAGCCGGTCCAGCCGCTGCGGCCGGGTCAGCGGCGCGGGCGGGGAGGTCGGGGAGGCGGCGGTCGGCTCGGCGCTCATCGACGCGGCCTACCCGGACGGGAGCCGGGTCTCACCCCTGCGTGCCGGCGAGCGGGCCCGGCAGCCGGTTGGGGCCGGCCTCGGCGGGCCGGGGACGGTCCTCGGGGTGCGGCCGCACGGCCAGCAGCGCGACGTCGTCGGTGGCCGCGCCGGGCACCAGCCGGGCCAGCAGCGTGTCGCACAGCTCCTCCGGCGGGGTGTGCCCGAGGTCGCGCAGGGCGTCCTGGAGGGCGGCCAGCCCGGTGTCGAGGTCGGAGCCGGGCCGTTCGACCAGGCCGTCGGTGAACAGCAGCAGGGTGCTGCCGTCGAACAGGTCGACGGTGTGGTCGTGCCGCCGCGCGTCGGCGGTCACCCCCAGCATCAGGTCCGGGCGGGTGGCCAGGAGCCGGGAGCTGCCGTCGGGGGCGAGCAGCACCGGAGGCAGGTGGCCGGCGCTGCTCCACCGCAGCCGCCGACCGCCGGTCCCGGTCCCGTCCGGCCGCCGCTCGACCCGGGCCAGCAGGACGGTGGCCAAGGTGCCGACCGCCAGGCCCGTCGCGGCGCGCTCGGTGCGGGTGAGGGTGGCCGACAGCGGCTCGTCGTTGTCGAAGGCCAGGGCGCGCAGCAGCCCGCGCAGCTGGCCCATCGCGGCCGCGGCGTCGCTGTCGTGGCCGACCACGTCGCCGATCACCAGCACGGTCGCGCCGTCGGGCTGCAGGAACGCGTCGTACCAGTCACCGCCCACCTGGGCGCCGGAGGCGGCGGGCAGGTAGCGCACCACCAGGTGCAGGTGGTCCGGCTGCGGCGGCGGGGTGAGCAGCGCCTGCTGCAGCCGGTCGGAGAGCGCGCGGTCCTCCGCGGCGCGACGGGCGGCCTCGCGCAGCCGCGTCGCCTCGGCCTCGGCCGCCCGCCGCTCGGTGAGGTCGCGGAAGGAGACGACGACGCCGGTCACCTGCCCGTCCTCGACCGTGGGCACGGCGACCAGGTCGACCGGGACGGCGCTGCCGTCGCGGTGCCAGAAGACCTCGTCGGCCGCGTGCACCGGCTCCCCGGTGCGCAGCGCGCGCCACACCCCGCACTCCTCGAGCGGCAGCGGGGTGCCGTCGGGGTGCCGGGAGTGGATCAGCTCGTGCTGGTTGCTCCCCAGCTGCACGGCCGCGGGGTGCCCGGTGATCCGCTCGGCGGCGGGGTTGACGAACTCCACCCGGCCCTCGGCGTCCAGGCCGTAGATGCCGTCGGCGGTGTTGTCCAGGATCTTGCGGGACAGCTCCAGCGCCCGGGACAGCTCCGCCTCGACGGCCTGCAGCCGGACCACGTCCGCGTGGTGCTGGGCCAGGGTCCGGCGTTCCGGCATGGGGTGGTGGTCTCCTCCTCGGGATGCGCGGGCAGCACCCAGCCTGCACCACCCGGCACGGCGGGGGGACCGGGGGCTCCCGCGGTCAGCCGTGCGTGCGCACGTGGGCGGTGACCAGCTCCCCGACCCGGTCGGCGGCGAGCTCGGGCAGCCAGTGGTCGGCGTCCTCGAGCACCTCCAGCGCGTAGGGCGCGCTGACGAACTCCCCGGTCGCCTCGGTCGCGGCCCGGCCGAGGAAGGTGTCCCGCGCCCCCCAGACGTGCAGCGTCGGCACCCGCACCCGGCCGACCGGGTCGTTCCCGGCCAGGGGCAGAGCCCGGTACCAGTTGAGTGCGGCGGTCAGCGCCCCCGGCTCCCGCATCCGGTCGACGTAGCGGTCGACCAGTTCCTCCGGCAGACCGCCCTGCCGCAGCATCCGGCGCAGCACGGCACCGCCACCGGCCAGCAGCGCCGCCTCGGGAGCCACGGGCAGCTGGAAGAGCCCGATGTAGGCCGAGCGCAGCACCTGGTCGCTGTGCCCGAGGGCCTGGGTCATCGCGGCCGGGTGCGGCACCGACAGCGAGGTGAGGGTGCGCACCCGCCACGGGTGCCAGGCGGCCAGCGCCCAGCCGACGATGCCGCCCCAGTCGTGCCCGACGACGTGCGCGCTGTCCAGCCCGGCGGCCTGCAGCAGCGCCAGGACGTCGTCGGCCGTCTCGCGCAGCCGGTAGGCCGAGCGGCCGGTGGGCCGGGCGCCGGGGGAGTAGCCCCGCTGGTCCGGCGCCAGGGTGCGCAGCCCCGCGGAGTGCAGGACCGGGCTGAGCCGGTCGAAGGCGCCGGAGTCCTGCGGGAAGCCGTGCAGCAGCACGACCGGCTCCCCGTCGGACGGGCCGGCGTCCCGGACGTCGAAGACGAGGTCACCGCGGCGGAAGGAGTCCATGCCCCCGTCCCTTCCCCGGCGACCGCCCGCTCACTCGGGCAGGACGTGGGAGAACACCGACGTCGGGCTCCCGTCCCGGTCCCGCACCACCGAGACCCGCACCAGCGCCGGCACCGGCGAGCCGTCGGCGTGCACGAACGCCGTGGACAGCTCGGTCACGCCGATGAACGCGGTGAACAGCCCGTCGACGGCGGGCCGGTCCGCCACCGGGGTCAGGTCCTGCACCCGGCTGTCCCGGAGCTGCTCGGCGGTGGTGCCCAGCAGCGCGGCGAAGGCCTTGTTCACCCGCAGCAGCCGCCCGTCCATCCGGGTCATCGTCATGCCGATCGGCGCGTCGTCGAAGGCGTGCCGGAACATCGCCTCGCTGGCCGCCAGCGCCCGCCGCGCCTCGACGGTGGCGGTCACGTCCCGGGAGACCGACAGCACCTCCCGCACCCGGCCGTCGTCGTCGCGCAGCCGGCGGGTCCCGCTCTCCAGCCAGCGCAGGCCGCCGTCGCGGTGCACGTAGCGGTGCACAGCGGTGCCGTCGAGCACGCGCGCGGCCAGCTCCGGGTCGGCGACCAGCCGGGCCAGGTCCTCCCGGTGCAGCAGGTCGCCGATCGACCGGCCCACCAGCTCCTGCGGCAGCCAGCCGAGGATGGGGCCGCTGCTGGCCGAGGCGTAGCTGATCCGGAGGTCCGGGGTGGTCACCAGGACCAGCTCGTCGTTCCCGCCCAGCGGCAGCACCGCGCTGCCCCCGGCCTCGGCCGGCGGCCCGCTGACCGCGCGGCGGGTCAGGCGGGCGGTCAGCGCCGGAGAGGCCGGCTCCGGCTTGCCGAACAGCCAGCCCTGCGCCGCGTCGCAGCCCATCGCGATCAGCTGCCGGGCCTGTTCGTCGGACTCCACGCCCTCGGCCAGCACCCGGCGGCCCAGGCTGTGCGCCGCCTCGACGACCAGCCGGACGAGCACCGCGTCGGCGGTGTCGCTGGCCACCCGCTCGACGAAGGACCGGTCGATCTTCACCAGGTCCAACGGCAGCGCGCGCAGCAGGCTCAGCGCCGAGTGCCCGGCACCGAAGTCGTCCAGCGCCAGCCGCACCCCCAGGTCGCGGATCTGGGTGAGCCGGGCCGCGGTGGCCCCCAGGTCGGTGATCGCCGCCGTCTCGGTGATCTCCAGGCACAGCCGCTCCGGGGCCAGCCCGCTGTCGGCCAGCGCCCGCACGACGTCGTCGGTGAAGTCCCGCTGGGCCAGCTGGACGGCGGAGACGTTGACCGCGACCGTGGCGGCGAGGCCGGTGGGACCGGTCGGCCAGCCGGCCGCCTCCCGGCAGGCGGTCTGCAGCACCCAGCGGCCCAGGTCGACGACCAGCCCGGTCTGCTCGGCCAACGGGATGAACCGGTCGGGCGGGACGACGCCGAGCTCCGCGTCGTCCCAGCGGGCCAGCGCCTCGACCCCGGTCACCTGCCCACCCGGGAGCGCGACCACCGGCTGGTAGTGCAGCGTCAGACCCCCGGTCTCGATGGCGTGCCGCAGCCGGCGCTCCATCGCGTGCCGCGCGCGGACCACGTCGGTGGCCTCGGCGTCGGCCAGCAGCTCGCTGCCGAAGTGCGCGACGCGGCCGCGGCCCAGGGACTTGGCGCGGTACATCGCCAGGTCGGCCTGGTGCAGCAGGTCGTCCAGCGAGCCCGGCAGCCGGCCGTCGGCGCTGGCCACCCCGACGCTGGCGCCCAGGCTCACCAGGTGCTCGGCCGGCCCGTCGGCGCCCAGCGCGCTGACCACGAACGGTGCGGCCGCGGCGAGCACGATCCGCTCGGCCAGCGCGCTGCTCTGCTCGCCGGTCATCGCCTCGCCGGTGACGACGGCGAACTCGTCCCCGGAGAGCCGCACCACCAGGTCCCCGGCGCGGGCCACCCCGCGCAGCCGGCGGGCGAACTCGACGAGCACCTGGTCACCGGCGCTGTGCCCGAGGTGGTCGTTGACGTCCTTGAACCGGTCCAGGTCGATGTAGCAGAGCACTCCGGTGCCGCCGGCCTGCCGGAGCCGCTCGAGGAGGGAGATCCGGTTGGGCAGCCCGGTCAGCGGGTCGTGCAGTGCCTGCCAGGCGTACTGCTGGGCGAGGTGCTCGAACAACGCGGTCACCGGCACCACGAACAGCCGGCCCTCCGGTCCGGTCACGACGACGGCGTCGAGCAGCGCGTCACCGGCGGCGCGCCGCTCGACGACCGCTGCGGCCGCCTGCGGCACCGGGGCGTCGGCCGGGAAGACCAGCGTCTCCGGCACCCCGAGCTCGGGCAGCTCGCGCCGGGCGTGCACCAGCCGGCCGTAGCCGAGCCGGCCGGTCATCGCGACCTCGAACCAGGAGCGGCTGACCAGCACCGGCGCCTCGGGCCGGTCGGTGACCACCCAGCGCAGCCCGGCGTCCCGGCGGAACAGGGCGTCCAGGGCGGCCAGCGGCACTCCCGGCGGCACCAGCCGGGCCGGCACCGCGAGGTCGCCCAGTGCGGCGAGCGGGGGCCCGTCGGCCCCCGGCGCAGCGGGTGCGGAGAAGGTGGTGCCCGCGGCGGGCGCCGGCGGAGCAGACAGGGCGGCGTCCGCCGTCCCGGTGCGGGTCATCGACCGTCGTCCTCCCCGGACCGCCGCGCGGCGGTCGTCGGGATAAATGATGATCATGGTCGGCGGGGCGGGGCGATGCCCTCTCACCCGTCCGGGTCGGCGCCGAGGAGAGCCCCTGCAGGCGCCGGACGCCGCGGTCGGGGACGATGGAGCGGTGGTGGCACCCGCGACGAGCGAGCTGATCGTCCTGGTCGACGAGGACGGGACGGCGATCGGCACGATGCCCAAGCCGCTGGTGCACCACGGGGAGACCCCGTTGCACCGCGCCTTCTCCGCCTACCTCTTCGACGCGGCCGGGCGGTTGCTGGTCACCCGCCGTGCCGAGGACAAGGCCACCTTCCCCGGGATGTGGACCAACACCGTCTGCGGGCACCCGGGCCCGGGTGAGGACGACGTCGCGGCCATCGCCCGCCGGGCGCGCTACGAGCTCGGCCTCGGGGTCGAGCAGCTGCGGCCGGCCCTGCCGTCCTACCGCTACCGGGCGGTGTTCCGCGGCGTGGTGGAGAACGAGATCTGCCCGGTCTGGATCGGCCGCTTCACCGGCACGCCGGCGCCCGAACCGACCGAGGTCGGTGAGTGGGAGGTGCTCGACTGGGCCGACTTCCGGGCCCGCCAGGAGGCCCAGCTCGACGACGCCTGGTCGCCCTGGTGCCGCGAGCAGGCCCGCCTCATCGAGGCCGCCGGCCTCGCGCCCACCACCTGAGTGAACGCGAGGTCGCCCGGCCCCGTCCAGAGGCTCGCCCCGAGCCTGCGAGGGGTGAGGGGGACGGGGTCCTTCGTCAGGCGTGCACCACGAGCCGGACGGTGCAGCCCTGCCCGGCCGCGTCGGCCGGGGTGGTGGTGAGGACGTCGACCGACCGGCGGGCCAGCCACAACCCCATCCCGCCCACGGCCATGTCGCCGTGCGCGGGGCCGTAGCCCACCAGCGGGTCGTCGAAGGCGGTGCCCCGGTCGGTCACCGCGCACAGCAGGCGCTCCGGGGTGCACCACAGCTTCACGTCGACGGGGGGCACGCCGTGCTCGGTGGCGTTCGCGGTCACCTCGTCGATGGCCAGCACGAAGTCCTGCGCGGCGTCCTCGGACAGCGCGCTGTCGGCCAGCGCCTGGCGCAGAGCGCGGCGCAGGGCACGCATGTCGTCGAGGTCGACGACGGCCAGGGTGGGCTCGGTGTCCTCCAGGGGATCGGGCACCCGCGCCCGCTCCACCTCGCGCAGCAGCTCCTCCGGCGCCCGGTAGCCCGGGTTGCGCACCGCGCCGTCGGCGGTCAGCAGCCACGGGTGCGTCGCCCGCGCCACCGACTGGGCGTCGACACCGTCGGGTTCGCCCACGGCCGGGCTCAGCAGGCACAGGTGATCGACCGGCCGCTCGGCGAGCACGTGGTTGAGCAGCGCCTCGGTCTGCGTCCAGGTCGTCCAGTCGTCCGGCTCGCCGGGGCCGGTCACCAGGTGCAGCCGCCGGCCGTCGGGCGGCAGCTCGCCGTCGACGAGCGACCCGATCGCGGCGATCGCGTTCGGGGGACGGTCGCCCAGCGGGTCGGCCGGGCCGACGTGGACGTCCTCGGGGCGGCCGAGGGCGTCCAGCAGGGCACCGGCCACCGGCTCGGTGCAGGCCACCACGACCGGCTCGCCGGCGTCCAGGGCGGTGCGCAGCACCGGGCCCAGGACGCCGGCGACATCCTGGCCGGGGCGCACCACGTAGCCGATGTGCCGGTAGCCCTGGGGCTCCGGGCTCGGCGACGGGACGACCTGCTGCTCGGCGTGCTCCACGGGCTGGGCCCGCCTCCTTCGTCGGCTGCTTCGACTGGGGGTCTGTGCCCGGGGACGGTGATCGGGAATCATCGGTCCGGCGAGGGTCACACTCCCGGGTCGGGCCCGGCATGGCCCGCGAAACCGCGGTGTTGAGGTGGCCGTGCACAACGACGTCGTGGTGATCGGGGCCGGGCAGGCCGGGCTCTCGGCCGCTTGGGCACTGCGCCGGGCCGGCGCCGACTTCGTCGTCCTGGACGCCGACGCCGGGCCGGGCGGCGCCTGGCAGCACCGCTGGCCCTCGCTGCGGCTGGACCGGGCGCACCGGATCCACCCCCTGCCGGGGATGGCGCTGCCCGACGCCGACCCGGCGGCGCCGGCCAGCGAGGTCGTCGGGGACTACTTCGCCGCCTACGAGCGGCACTTCGACCTGCCGGTGCGGCGGCCGGTGGCGGTGCGGGCGGTCCGGCGCACCGACCACGGCTTCGTGCTCGACACCGACGCGGGGGAGTGGACGGCGCGCGGGGTGGTCAACGCCACGGGCACCTGGACCCACCCCTTCTGGCCCGCCTACCCGGGGCGGGAGCTGTTCGGCGGCCGGCAGCTGCACGCCGCTGACTACCGCGGCGCCGAGGAGTTCCGGGGGCAGTCGGTGGTCGTCGTCGGCGGGGGGACGTCAGCGGTGCAGCAGCTGATCGAGATCAGCGAGGTCGCCGAGACCACCTGGGTCACCCGCCGGGAGCCGATCTGGCGCCCGGGGGACTTCGATGAGGACGCCGGCCGCGCCGCGGTCGCCCTGGTCGACGCGCGGGTGCGCGCCGGCCTGCCACCGGGCAGCGTCGTCGGCGTCACCGGGCTCCTGGAGACCGAGGCGGTGCTCGCCGCCCGGGACCGGGGCGTGCTGGACCGGTTCCCGGTGTTCGACCGGCTCACCCACGACGGTGTGGCCTGGGACTCCCCGGCCCGGTTCGTCCGGGCCGACGCCGTGCTGTGGGCCACCGGCTTCCGGGCGGCCCTGGTCCATCTCACGCCGCTGCACCTGCGCGCCCCCGGGGGCGGCATCGCGATGGACGGCACCCGGGTGGTCGCCGAGCCACGTCTCCACCTGGTCGGGTACGGCCCCTCGGCGAGCACGATCGGCGCCAACCGGGCGGGGCGGGCCGCCGCCCGCGAGCTGCTGCGCACCCTCGCCGCCGGACCGGAGGTTGACCGGAGGGCATCGGCGGTAGTGACCGACGCATGAGCGAGAACCCGGACCCCGCCCTGCCCGACACCGGCATGGCCACCGGCAACGACGAGGGGCTGCCCGGTGAGCGGAGCCGGGTGCCCCTCGGCGTGGACGAGCAGGAGGCCCTGGCCGCCCTCGAGCAGCCCGACGGCCGGCCGGCCGAGCCCGCCGTGGAGGACACCCCGGAGGTGGCCGCGGCGGCCGCCGACGACGCTCCGCTGCCGGCCGCCGGCGACGGCGGCGGCAACGACGACGGGCTCGACCCGCAGTTCACCGACCGCTGAGCGGGAGGCGCCCCCCGCTCACTGCGCGTTGAGCCGGACGGCGATCAGCGCGACGTCGTCCTCGGCGCCGTCGGACGGCAGCAGCCGGGCGATCAGCGTGTCGGCGATCTCGTCGACCGGCCGGCCCCCGAGGGTGGTGAGCTCGGTGCGCAGCCGCTCGACGCCCTCGTCGAACACCTGGTCGCGGCGCTCGACCAGTCCGTCCGTGTAGAGCAGGACGGTCGAGCCGCGCGCCACGGTGGTGACGTGCTCGCGGCGGGGGGCGTCGGTGGAGACCCCCAGCAGCAGCTCCGCGCGTGGCCCGTCGAGCACCTGCACCGAGCCGTCGGGGTGCTGCACCAGCGGGGGCAGGTGCCCGGCGTTGGACCAGCGCAGCCGGGTGAGGCCGTCGGCCCGCTCCTGCGGGGTCTGCTCCAGCCGGGCCACCAGCACCGAGGCCATCGTCCTCAGCTGCAGCCCCTCGATCGCCCGGTCCAGCCGGGACAGCACCGCGGCCGGACCCCCCTCGCTGTCGAAGGCGATCCCGCGCAGCAGCCCGCGCAGCTGACCCATGGAGGCAGCGGCCTCGGTGTCGTGGCCGACCACGTCGCCGATCACCAGCACGGTTGAGCCGTCGGGCTGCTGGAAGACGTCGTACCAGTCGCCGCCGACCTGCGACTCGCGGGCGGCCGGCTCGTAGCGGACGGCGAAGTCGAGGTGGTCGGGGTCCGGCGGTTCGGACAGCAGGCTGCGCTGCAGGGTGAGGGCGACCCGGGCGACCCGGCGGCTGCGGGCGTACAGGGCCTCCAGCAGGTTGGTGCGCAGGTCGCCGACCTCGCCCAGCTGGGCGGGGGACCAGGGCTCGGAGCGGTTGCGGACCACCTCCCGCCAGCGGTCGAAGGACCTCCGCGGGGAGAGCCGGACCGTGTCGCCCTGGCGCTCGGCGATCGCCTTGTTGTGCGGGTCGCCGCCCCAGTCGACCGAGTGCACCTGCTCCGCGCGGGTCCAGATCACGTACTGGCCCTCCGGCAGCGGCAGGGCCAGCACGCCGCAGGCCAGGTCCGCCGGTACCGGGAGGTGCGGCGCCACCAGCGGCAGCTGGTCGGTGCTCACCACGTCGCTGCCCTGCTCGGCGGCCCAGGCGGCCAGCGCGCCGACGACCGCCGCCGGCAGCGGCGCGCCGGCGGACGCGGTGGCGCCCTGCAGGTTCAGCACCACCGAGTCGGCGGGCAGGACGTCGAGCAGCCCGGGCTGGCCCAGCAGGCTCTGGGCCAGCGGGCGGTCCTCGTCCAGCGCGGCAGCGGTGAGCCAGGCCATCGTCGAGCGGACC
Source organism: Modestobacter sp. SYSU DS0511 (assembly GCF_054050755.1). Taxonomy (NCBI): domain Bacteria; kingdom Bacillati; phylum Actinomycetota; class Actinomycetes; order Geodermatophilales; family Geodermatophilaceae; genus Modestobacter; species Modestobacter sp. SYSU DS0511. The sequence continues at coordinate 34,162 of NZ_JBJGZY010000024.1, read as the reverse complement.
TGCAGCGCGCGCCGGTGCTCCTCGTCCTGGGCGCGGTCGACCAGCCGCAGCGACAGGGCGGAGCCGAGGAACTCCGCCGCGGCGCGGGTGGCGTAGGGCGGGGAGTGCGGGCCGGCGTAGTGGTGGCAGGCGATGAGCCCCCACAGCTTGTCGTCGCGCAGCAGCGAGATGGACATCGAGGCGCGGACGCCCATGTTGCGCAGGTACTCGCAGTGGATCGGGGAGACGCTGCGCAGCGTGGAGAAGGTCAGGTCCAGCGGCTGGCCGGTGGCCGGCAGGTCGACCGGTTCCAACGGCGACGGCGTGTAGTCGACGTCGCCGATCAGCCGGATCCAGTTCTTCTCGTACAGGGCCCGCGCCTGGGCCGGGATGTCCGAGGCCGGGTAGTGCAGGCCGAGGAAGGAGTTCAGCCCCGCCACCTTCGCCTCGGCGACGACCTCGCCGTTGTAGTCGGCGTCGTAGCGGTAGACCATCACCCGGTCGAAGCCGGTGAGGGTGCGCACCGCCTCGGCGGTGATGTCGTAGAGCTCCTGCAGCGAGGTCGCCCGGTTCAGCTCGACGATGGTGCCGCGCACCGCCTGGTAGGTGTTCGGGAAGGAGAAGGGCCGCGGGCCGGAGGCCGGCTCCAGCTCCACGACCAGGGTGCTGGCCGCGACCGTCCCCGCGGCCAGCCCGCTCACCGGCGGGCCGTCGACCAGCGGCGGCAGGACGATGTTCTCCGAGCCGTGGACCGCCCGGTGCAGGATCGCGTCGACCGGGCACGGAGTGCCCTCGCAGTCGAGGACCAGCTCCACCGGGTTGCGCTCCCGCAGGTCGCCGAAGGCGCTCGCCGACCGGGCCACCGCCTCGGCGGCGGGCACCCCGAGCACCTCGGTCAGCGGTCGCCCCAGCGCGTCGTCCCAGGGCATGCCGACGACGTCGGCGAGGTTGCGCGACACCTGCCGCACCACCATGTCCGGCTCGCTGACCGCCAGCAGGACGCCGCGCGGCTGGACGCTGCCCGGTACGTGGATCGGCTCGCGCTCGCAGTTGCTCAGGTCGACCGGTTCGCCCGGCGCCAGCCAGGGGCCGGCCTGCACCCGGTCGGTCATGCGGTGACCTCGCTCCCTCGGACGTGCCCCCGCGGCAGCGCTGCCCCTGAGTCTCCCTGCTCGGCGGGGACCGCGCCGCACCAGGCGGCCAGTGCGCCGAACGTCTCCCGCGCCGCGGCCACCAGGCGGCCGGCATCGCCCCCGCCGGCGATCCGCTCACGGGTGACCGTCCGGAAGGCGTGCCACATCGCGCCCGTCTCGGTGCCGTAGGGGGAGAACGCCCGCAGCACGCCGGGCGCCGCCACGTGCGGCAGCGTGGCCAGGTGCCGGTCGATGAACACCCCGCCGAGCGAGGAGCCCTCCAGCACGTACAGCCGGCCCAGCGCCGCGTCGGTGCCGGCGACCGCGGGCAGCTCCGGCTGGGCGGGGGGCTCCACCCGAGGCGCACCCAGCGCGGCCAGGTCGGCGGCGAACAGGTGCGACCGCCGCCGTCGCGACCACCCCACCCGGGCGGCATCGGCCGGTTCGGCTCCGGCCCAGGCGTCCAGGCCGGCCTCGGCGGCGCGCCAGAAGCCGTGCATCCGGGTGAGGGCGGCCACCAGGCGCTCGCGGGTCAGCTGGGGGTCGAGCAGGTCGAGGCTGTCCTCGACGGCCCGGTGCTCGGCTGCGGTCTCGCTGCGGAGCCGGCGGAGCACGTCACGGTCGTCGAGCACCGGGTCCGCGTCGTCCACCGCGCCGGCCCGGGTCCCGGGCAGCGCTTCTCCTGCTGTGCTCAACTCGTCCAGCCTAGGGCACCGGGGTGACGATCGGACGGTGGCGTCGTTGCATCGATCAACTGGGCGGTGCGCACGCCGAGGTACAGCAGCAGCCGGTCGGCGCCGTCGCCGAGGTCCGGCCGTGTGAGCTGCTCGATCCGGCCCAGCCGGTGCCACAGCGTCCGTCCACCAGGTCCTGCAGGTCGTCGCGCACCGGGCTCTTCCCGCCGTTCAGCCGGTCGTGCGAAGCGGGGCGCCGGATTCCCTGCGTCTGGCGCTGGTGCGGGCGAGCCGCCCTGCCTAGCGTCGTAGGTCACACCCCCGCGTTCCCGGAGGTCGCCGTGCTCGCCTCGAAGGCCCTGCTGGCCGCCGCCCGGCGCCCCGGTCTGCGGCGGGTGGTCACCGGGACGCCGGTCACCCGGCGCGTCGTCGACCGGTTCGTGGCGGGGGAGACCCTGCCCGAGGTGCTCGACGTCGTCCGGGCGCTGACCGCCTCGGGCCTGGCGGTGACCCTGGACCACCTCGGCGAGGACGTCACCGACCGCCGCGAGGCGCAGCGCACCCGGGACGCCTACCTCGACGCCCTCGACGGGCTTGCGCCCCTCGGCCTGGGCCGGCGGGCGGAGGTGTCGGTGAAGCTGTCGGCCTTCGGTCAGGCGCTGCCGGTCGGCGGCGACGACGTCGCGCTGGCGCTGGTGCGCCCGGTGGTCGAGTCGGCCTCGGCGCTGGGCACGACGGTCACCCTCGACATGGAGGAGTCCCGCACCGTCGACTCCACCCTCGGCGTGCTGGCCGAGCTGCGCCGCGACCACCCGGGCACCGGTGCGGTGCTGCAGGCGATGCTGCACCGCACCGAGGACGACGCCCGCGCGCTGGCCACCCGCGGCTCCCGGGTGCGGCTGGTCAAGGGTGCCTACCGCGAGCCGGCGGCCGTGGCCCATCAGGAGAAGGTCGCCGTCGACGCCGCCTACGCCCGCTGCCTGGAGATCCTGGTCCGCGGCGACGGCCACCCGATGGCCGGCACCCACGACCCGGCGCTGATCGCCCGGTTCCTGGAGCTGGTCGCCGGGACCGGGCGGGGCAGCGACAGCTACGAACTCCAACTGCTCTACGGCATCCGCCCCGACGAGCAGACCCGGCTGGCCGCCGCCGGGCACACCGTGCGGGCCTACGTGCCCTACGGCGCCGACTGGTACGGCTACTTCGTGCGCCGCCTGGCCGAGCGCCCGGCCAACCTGCGGTTCTTCCTCCGCTCCCTCGCCAGCCGTTCCTAGACCCCGCCTCTCGCCAAAATGGCCATTTTGGCGACGTCGATCCCCGAGGAGCACCGAATGGACGCCGTCACCCAGGTCCCCGCGCCGCGCAACGAGCCGGTGCGCGACCACGCCCCCGGCTCACCGGAACGGGCGGAGCTCCAGCAGCGGCTGACGGAGCTGGCCGCCTCGCCGTTCGAGCTGACCGCCACCATCGGCGGCGTCCAGCGGATGGGCAGCGGCGCCGCCTTCGACGTCGTCGCCCCGCACCGGCACGCCCAGGTGCTCGGCACCTCGGCGCACGCCACCGCCGCGGACGCCGTGGAGGCGGTGCGGTGCGCAAAGGAGGCAGCGCCGGGCTGGTCGGAGCTGTCGTTCGACGACCGGGCCGCGGTGTTCCTCAAGGCCGCTGACCTGCTGGCCGGCCCGTGGCGGCAGACCCTCAACGCGGCCACGATGCTCGGCCAGAGCAAGACCGCCCATCAGGCCGAGATCGACAGCGCCTGCGAACTGATCGACTTCTGGCGCTGGAACGTGCACTTCGCCCGCCAGGTGCTGGCCGAGCAGCCGGTCTCGTCGGCCGGGGTGTGGAACCGCACCGACCACCGCCCCCTCGAGGGGGTCGTCTACGCGATCACGCCGTTCAACTTCACCGCCATCGCCGGCAACCTCCCCACCGCCCCGGCGCTGATGGGCAACACGGTGGTCTGGAAGCCCTCGCCCACCCAGCAGGTGGCGGCGCACCTGACCATGCGGCTGCTCGAGGCCGCCGGTCTCCCGCCGGGCGTGATCAACATGCTCCCCGGCGACGGGCACCAGGTCTCCGACGTCCTCGTCGTCGACCCGGACCTGGCCGGCATCCACTTCACCGGGTCCACCGCCGTGTTCAAGCACCTCTGGCGGCGGGTGGCCGAGAACCTGGACACCTACCGCGGCTACCCGCGGATCGTCGGTGAGACCGGCGGCAAGGACTTCATCGTCGCCCACCCCTCCGCCGATCCCGACGTGCTGCGCACCGCCATGATCCGCGGCGCCTTCGAGTACCAGGGGCAGAAGTGCTCGGCGGCGTCGCGGGCCTACGTGCCGCGCAGCCTCTGGGGCCGGATCCGCGACGACCTGATCGGCACCGTCGAGGAGATCCCGATGGGCGACGTCACCGACTTCGCGAACTTCATGGGCGCGGTCATCGACCGGAAGTCGTTCACCAGGCTGGCGGGCGTGCTCGAGTCGGCGAAGGACGACGACGCGCTCACCGTGGTCGCCGGCGGGACGGCGGACGACAGCGAGGGCTACTTCGTGCGGCCCACCGTCATCGAGGGCACCGACCCCGGCCACGACGTCTTCACCACCGAGTACTTCGGCCCGGTGCTGGCGGTGCACGTCTACGACGACGCCGACTACGACACCGTGCTCACCCAGATGGAGTCTGCGGCGCCCTACGCGCTCACCGGCTCGGTGATCGCCCAGGACCGGACGGCGATCGCGCACGCGCAGCGGTTCCTGCGGCACGCCGCGGGCAACTTCTACGTCAACGACAAGCCCACCGGCGCCGTCGTCGGCCAGCAGCCCTTCGGCGGTGGCCGCGGCTCGGGCACGAACGACAAGGCCGGCGCCGCGCAGAACCTGCTGCGCTGGACGTCGACCCGGTCGATCAAGGAGACCTTCGTCCCGGCCACCGACCACCGCTACCCGCACATGCTCTGACTGGTCGGCCCACCGGCCTCCACCGCCACCAGGAGCCGTGCCCGGCTCGTGCTGAGCCGCTGCCAGCGGGTCCGTCGGGAGCCTCCGGCCCCGCGGCGGACGCACTGAGCCGCTCACGCGGCGGGCCGGAGCCGTTGCCGACCCGTGCTGAACCGCGGACGGCCCCTGGCCGCGGTGGGAGGCCGGTAGGCCGACCAGCGCTACGGCAGCTGGATCTTGCGCGCGTCGCAGAGCTCGGCCAGGAAGTCGCTGACCGTCTCCTCGACCGAGCCCTCGCCGGGGACGACGGCGCCCGGCTCGTCGTCGCCCAGCGGTTCCAAGGTGTCAAGCTGGCTGCGCAGCAGGCTCGGCGGCATGTAGTGCCCCTGCCGCTTGGCCAGCCGCTCGGTGAGCACCTCCTCGGAGGTGTTCGCGTGCGCGAACCACACCGACGGGTTGCCGTCGCAGAGCACGTCGCGGTAGCTGCGCTTGAGCGCCGAGCAGGTGAGGATGAACGACGTCCCGGCCGCCTCGTGCTCGCTGATCAGCTCGGCGATGCGGCGCAGCCACGGCCAGCGGTCCTCGTCGTCCAGCGGGGTGCCGCTGCGCATCTTCTCGACGTTCTCCGGCGGGTGCAGGTCGTCGCCCTCGATGAACTCCCACTGCAGCCGCCGGGCGAGCTCGGTGGCGACCGTCGACTTGCCGGACCCGGAGACCCCCATGACGACGATGCTGGTGGACGCCGGGATGCTGGGCGTGGATTCCATGCCCCGACCGTAGGGGCAGATGTCGGGAACCGGCGACGGGAGGACGGCGGGTGACCGGAACACAGCCGCGGAGCTCGCTGTGGCAGATCCCGGCCGTCCGGTCCCTGTTCTCCCTCAACCTGCTGGGCTTCCTCAGCTACTCGCTGCTGCTCTCGGCGCTGCCGGCGCACGCCGCGGCGGTCGGACACGGGCTCACCGCGGCCGGTTCGGTCACTACCGTGTTCCTCGGCGTGACCGTGCTGGGCCAGCTGGCGGTGCCGGCGCTGGTGAACCGGCTGGGGGTCACCCCGGTGCTCGTCGCCGGGCTGCTCGCCCTGGGGCTGCCCTCGCCGCTGTACCTGCTGTCGGAGGACCTGGGCTGGTTCGCCGCCGTCTCCGCCGTCCGCGGCCTGGGCTTCGCGGTGATCACCGTGCTCGGCTCGACGATCGCCGCGCAGGTGGTGCCGCCGGAGCGCCGCGGCGAGTCGATCGGCCTGTACGGGCTGGCGATCGCCGTGCCGATGCTCGGCGCGGTGCCCGGGGGCACGGCGCTCACCCTGGCCGGGCACTTCGGCTGGGTGGCCGCTCTCTCCGCCGCGCCGGCCCTCGCCTGCGTGTTCGCGCCGGCGCTGGGCCGGGCGATGGCCGCGGTCGAGCAGCCGAGCACCCGGCCGGGCGCGGCGCGCCGGGCGGTGCGCGCGGCCATCGCCCCGTCGCTGGTGTTGCTGGTGGTCACGTTCGCCGCGGCGGGGTTCTTCACGTTCCTGCCGATCGAGCGGCCCGACGGGGCTCTCGCCCCGGTGGCGCTGCTCTGCTACGGCCTGACCAGCGGGCTCGCCCGGTGGCGGGTGGGGGTGCTGGTCGACCGGCTCGGTGCCCGGGCGCTGCTGCCCGGCACGCTGGCGGCGGGCGTGGCCGGGTTGCTGCTCATCGCCTGGGGGCTGGTCACCGCCGGCGCGGCCGGCGCGGCCCTCGTGCTGGGCGGTGCGCTGCTGCTCGGCGTCACCTACGGCGCGGTGCAGAACCTCACCCTGGTGGTCGGGCTGGCGCGCGCCGGCGGCGGTCCGGCCGCCACCGTGAGCGCGGTGTGGAACGCCTGCTACGACAGCGGGACGGCGACCGGCGCGCTGCTGGTCGGCGCGGTCGCCGCCGGGGTGGGCCTGCCGTGGACGTACGTGCTGATCGCGGCGCTGCTCACCGCCGCGCTGCCGCTGGCCACCGCGCTCGGCCGGACGCCCGTGGGCGCCTCACCTGGCTGATCCGGCGGAACCCAGCTGCCGGGTGGCCTCGGCCAGCCGGTCGACCGTGCGCACCTCCTCGGCGGCGCGGCGCAGCCACTCCCGCAGCCCCTCGGCGTCGCCGCGGTTGCGGTCGCGCAGCTGGCCGAGCAGCACCTGCCGGGTGCTGGCCTGGGCGCGCATCGCGGTGGGCAGGGTGCGGCCGGCCTGGCGGGCCAGGACGGTGAAGCCGGCGCCGACGTACACGAGCTCGCGGGTGTCGGAGAGGCCGGTGAGCAGCTGCTCGGCGTCGTCGGTGCGGCCGGCCTCGACCAGCTGCAGGTACTCGCGGGCGCGGGCGGCGCCGAGGTCGGCGGGGGAGTTCGACGGTGCGGTCACGCCCTCCACTGTGCCCGCCCGCCGGCGGGGACGCCGCCCGGCCCGGGAACGACGAAGCGGCCCCGTCCCGGAGGACGAGGCCGCTTCGTGGCGGGTGCGCCATCAGGGACTCGAACCCCGAACCCGCTGATTAAGAGTCAGCTGCTCTGCCAATTGAGCTAATGGCGCGTGTCGCGCGGCGTGGCCGGGCAACGATGCAGAACTCTACACGCGGTCCGCCGCCGACGAGCAGCCGGGCCGGCATGCCGCTGCTCACAGTCCGCTGTCAGTGGCGGCGTGGACACTGGGTCGAGGTGCACGACGCAACCGAGAGGTGCTCGGGTGGGTGCACCGGGAGAGGGCAGGTCGTCGTGGGGTCGCGCCGGGCGAGACGGATCGCCGCAGTGCTCATCGCCGCAGTGCTCGCGCTGCTGGTCGGCTGTCAGGGGTCGTCCGACCGGTCCGCCGCGGCGGCACCGACGTCGGCCCCGCCGGCCGAGGTCTCCCTGGGCGTCGCCGACGGCGCCACCGACCTCCCGCCCACGACGCCGGTGCAGCTGACCGTCGCCGCGGGTGAGTTGGCCGACGTCGAGGTGACCGCCGCCGACGGCACCACGGTGGCCGGCACGGTCGGCGCCGTGGCCGGCGACCCGGCTGCGCAGGCATGGACGCCGGACGAGCCGCTCGCCTACGGCACGAGCTACACGGTGACCGCCACGGCCACCAACGCCGACGACGCGGAGACCACGGCCACCAGCACCTTCACCACCGTCACCCCGGCGACGCTGTCCACCCCGGGCATCGGCCCGCTGGACGGCACCACCGTCGGCGTCGGCATGCCGATCCGGGTCTTCTTCGACGACCCGGTGACCGACAAGGCGGCCGTGGAGAGCCACCTGCTCGTCGAGAGCTCCACCCCGACCGACGGCGTGTGGAACTGGGTGCGCGACGACGAGGTGCACTTCCGTCCGTCGACGTACTGGCCGGCGCACACCGATGTGGCCCTGCACGCCGACCTCTACGGCGTCGACTTCGGCGACGGCGTCTGGGGCGAGAAGGACCGGACGATCTCCTTCTCCATCGGGGCCAGGCACGTCTCCGTCGCCGACGCCGGCACGCACACGCTCACCGTGCACGACGGCGACCAGCAGGTGCAGAGCTGGCCGATGAGCGCCGGCAGCAGCGAGAACCCGACCCGCAACGGCGCGCACGTGGTGCTGGAGAAGTTCGCCGACATCACCATGGACTCCTCGACCTTCGGCCTGGCCGTCGACGCCCCGGGTGGCTACCGCACCGACGTCGAGTACGCGACGCGCATCTCCAACAACGGTGAGTTCGTGCACGCGGCGCCCTGGTCGGTGGCCGAGCAGGGCTCGGCGAACGTCTCGCACGGCTGCATCAACCTCTCCACCGACCGGGCCAGGTGGTTCTACGACTTCTCCCAGCCCGGTGACGTCGTCGAGGTGGTCAACTCCATCGGCCCGATGCTCTCGGCGGTCGACGGCGACATCTACGACTGGGCGATCCCGTGGAGCGAGTGGCAGGCGGGCTCCGCGCTGTCCTGACCGCCCTCGCCCGGGAGGCCGTGGGCTACAGCCGCATGCCGCGGTCGGCGCGTCGGCGGCTCCCGGGCAGGACGGCGCAGACCGCGGCCTCGACCGCGGTGTAGACCCCCAGCGCGACGGCGACGACCGCTGCCGGCGGCACCACCAGCGGCGCAGCGAGCAGCGACACCGCCAGCACCCGGGGCGCGTCGCGGACCCAGCCCTCGCGGCGCCCCGGGGGCACCAGCGCGCCCCAGCGCACGCCGGTCCACATCAACCAGCGGCGCACGGGCGGCACCCCCAGCTCGCGCAGCACCCGCCGGAAGAGGCCGTCGGCGTCCCGCGCGCTGACCGCGGCGCTGCGCACCCCCTCGGTCACCAGCCAGTCGTGCAGCACCGCGGCCAGGGTGTACCGACCGAACTGCGGGAACAGCCACACGACCACCCGGGGCACCGAGGCGAAGTCGGTGCGGAACCCGGCCGGCACGACGAAGACGTCCCGGCGCCCGCGGTAGACCAGCGGATCGACCACCTCCCAGCACAGGTCGTCGGCGCGGCGGACGGTCAGTGGCGGTGGGTCGAACGGCACCCCGGGAGCCTCTCCCACCGAGGGGCGCCCGGCAGAGGTCAGGACGCGGAGGTCGCGGTGTGCGCGCCCACTGGGCCGCCGTCGTGCGGATCGTCGTCGTGCCCGTCATCGCCGTCCGGGTCGTCCTCGCCGGCCGACCCTGCATCCGCCGGGGTGCGCACCTCCCGGCGCCACCCCATCACTGCGGCGGCGAGCACTCCGGTGACCGGCACCGCGACGAACAGCCCCAGCAGGCCGAACGCCGAGGCGGCCCCGGTCGTGAGGAGCAGCACGACGAGCGGGTGGAAGCTGATCGCCCGGGAGAGCAGCAGCGGGGCCAGCACGTTGCCCTCGATCTGCTGCACCACGACCACGATCAGCAGCGCCCACAGCGCCTGGCTCAGCCCGCCGGTGACCCCGGCGACGGCGACCGCCACCGCACCCGCGATGGTGGCGCCCACCAGCGGCACGTAGCCCAGCAGGAACGTGAGCGCGCCGATCGGCAGGGCCAGCGGGACGCCGAGCACCCACAGCCCGAAGCCGATGAGGACCCCGTCGATGAGGCCGGTGGCGGTGGCCGCGTAGAACCACGCACCGGCCGTGCGCATGCCGGCGCGGAAGGCCGCGTCGGTGGGCGCACGGCGCCCCGGTGGGAGCGCCCGGACGAACTGCCGCCACAACCGGTCGCCGCTGGTGAGGGCGAAGAGGGTGAAGAACAGGGCGATCGCCAGGACGGTCGCGACGTTGCCCGCTGCGTTGAGGCCCTGGGCCGCCGCACCGCCGAGCCCGCTCATCGCGGTGCCCACGGACGACTCCAGCTGGTCGAGGACCTGGTCGAGCCCGGCGTTGTCGAGGTCGTCCGTGCGGTCCTGCGCCCAGCCGGAGATCGCGTTGACGGCGTCGGTGCCCGCTGCGACCAGGCCCGGCCAGGCGCCGATCAACTGGAGCACGAGGAAGAACAGGACGCTCACGAAGAACGCCAGGTAGGCCACGACACAGAGGACGGCGGCCAGCACGGCCGGCACGCCGTGCTGCCGCAGCCAGCGGGTGATCGGCCACAGCATCGCCACCTGCGCGAGGCCCAGCATCGCCGCGGCCGCGACGAACTGGACCTGCAGCACCAGCCAGATGGCGCCCACGGCGGCCAGCCCGATGACCAGGAGGCGCCCGGCGATCGTCGCCTCGCGGTGCAGTGCGGTCACCCGACCGTCCGGGCGTGCGGTCGCGGGGTCAGCAGGGACCGGCGGCTGTTCCCTCATGCCCTGCCCCCTTTCGCCAGGTCGGACCCGGTGCGCAGCGGTCCGCGTCATGGCCGGCCCGCCCACCGGGACGGGCCATGACGCTCTCGTGACGATCACAGCGGTCCGGGAGTGCTCCGGGCCGTTGTCGGACACCGGCGGGACAGGACACTACGAGAGGAGGGCCCGTGCTCGGGTTCATCGCGCTGCTGCTGGTCATCTGGCTGGCGCTCATCGTCATCGGCTCGGTGATCGAGGGGCTGTTCTGGCTCGTCGTCATCGGCGCCGTGCTCTTCGTCGCCACCGCGGTCTTCGGCTGGGTGAAGCGCAACACGAAGGTCTGACCCCGGCGTCGGGGCGCCGACGCACAGAAGGCCCTGGTCAGACACTGACCAGGGCCTTCTGCACGTGGGGTGAGTGACGGGACTTGAACCCGCGACATCCAGGATCACAACCTGGCGCTCTACCAGCTGAGCTACACCCACCATCGCCCGCCCCGAGCGGGGCGGGCCGGGGCAACGATACCGGAGTCGTTCAGCCCGCTGCGGGGGGCTGGTCGCCCAGGGCTGCGCCGTCGGCCGCACCGGCCGCCAGGACACCCGCGAACGCCTCGACGACCTGGGCGGATGCCGCCTGCGCCTGGTCGCTGGTGGGGCCCGGGCCGGCCACGAACAGCGTCCGGCGGTAGAAGGCGAGCTCGCGGATCGACTCGATGATGTCGGCGAGGGCCCGGTGGGCCAGCCCCTTCTGCGGCTGGGCGAAGTACACCCGGGGGTACCAGCGGCGGGCCAGCTCCTTGATCGAGGAGACGTCGATCATCCGGTAGTGCAGGTGGTCGTCCAGGGTCGGCATGTCCCGGGCCAGGAAGCCGCGGTCGGTGCCGATCGAGTTGCCGCACAGCGGCGCGGTGCGGCGCTCGGGGACGAACCGCTTCACGTAGGCCAGCACCTGCTCCTCGGCCTCGGCCAGGGTCACCGTCGAGGCGCGCACCGCCTCGGTCAGCCCCGACTTCGCGTGCATCTCGGTGACGACCTCGAGCATGCCGTCCAGCGCGTCGTCGTCGGCGTGGATGATCACGTCCAGGCCGGGGTCGAGCACGTTCAGCTGCGAGTCGGTCACGACGACGGCGACCTCGATCAACTTGTCCCGGGTCAGGTCCAGTCCGGTCATCTCGCAGTCGATCCAGACCAGGTTCTGCGGTGCGCTCTCGGCCACGACCCGGCACCCTACGCAGGCGACGGCGGAGCGGCCCACCGGCACCAGTGGCCCCACCGGTCCCGGGGTGACCGGTGGCGGGCTGACCTGCGGCTTCGGCGCCGCTACTGTGCAGGCTCCTGCCTCGAACCAGCGGAGCTGCGAGTGACCCCGACCACGCCCGTCGCACCCCGGTCCACGTCGGTGCCCCCGGCTCCCGGTTCGCTCCGCACCGGCCTGCGCCATCCCGTCGCGCTGCTGCGCTGGCTCTGGGCGGCCTACATGACCCCCGGCCGCCCCGGCCGGCCGACCAGCCAGCTCGAGCTGCGGTGGATCTACACCGCCTGGCTGGCCGCGTTCACGCTGAAGATGCTCGGCTCCTCCTGGGACGTCTCCTGGCACTTCAAGTGGCTCCGCGACGACCTGGCCCCGCCGCACCTGCTCAACACCCTGGGCACCGTCGTGGTGGTCGCGCTGGTCGTCTTCCACAGCTACAGCGGCCACGGCGTCGACCAGCGGGCGCTCCGGCTCATGCAGGCAGGCACCGCCACCTTCCTGGTGGCCATCCCGGTCGACCTGGTCAACCACCGGATCAACGGGCTGGACATCACCAGCTGGAGCCCCAGCCACGCCTTGCTCTACGTCGGCACCGCGATCATGCTGGCCGGCGCCATCCGCGGCTGGTGGCTCCACGCGGCACCCGGCCGGCTGCGCGACCTGGTCTCGCTGGGACTGTGGCTGTTCTTCGTGGAGAACGTCCTGTTCCCCAACCAGCACCAGGAGTACGGGGTGCTGTCGCTGGCCGACTACCGCGCCGGGCGGACCACCGCCGAGCCGCAACTGCTGGACTTCGCCGCCTCGCAGGGGCAGGACGCCGCCCAGTTCATGCTGCCGGTGCCCTCCTGGGTGCACCCCGCGTGGCTGGTCTGCGCCGGTCTGCTCGCGCTCGTCGTCGCCCGGAAGACGGTCGGGCTGCGCTGGACGGCGACGACGATCGCCGGCGGCTACCTGGCCTACCGCGCTGTCACCTGGCTGCTGCTGACCGCCACCGGGTTCCCGCCCTCGGTGGTGCCGGTGATGCTGCTGGCCGGCGCCTTCCTGGTCGACCTGGCCGTGCTGGCCCGGATGCCGGGGTGGCTGGCCGCCTTCCCGGTCACCGCCGGGGTCGCGCTGGCCGCCTTCGGGCAGTCGGTCGTCGCGGAGGTCCCGCCCTGGAACTGGGCGGCGCTGCCGCTGGTCGCGCTCGCCTTCGCCGTGCTGTGGGGCACGGTCGACGGCGTCGCCCGGACGTCGGCGTTCCTCCGCTGGCGGGACGCGGTCGAACCCGGCCGGGACGGTGCGCCGGACGCCGCGGTCGCGGCGGGAACCGGCGGCGCGCCCGTCCGGTGAACCCGGGACGGGCGGCGCGATGACGTAACGTCGGGTCGGTCCGTGCCGTCGTCGCCCGACCGCGGCGGCCCGTCGCCCGACCGTGGAGACCCCGTGCTGATCGTCACGCCGAGCCGCCTGGAGTCGGCGGCCGAGCGTGCGTTCTTCGCCGAGCTCGCCAGCTGGGACACCGGCAGCGCCGTGCGCGGGGCGGTCATGGCCTCCCTGCCGATCGTCGAGCCCCCGCTGCAGCGGCGGCAGTCGGACGCGGTCCTCTTCGTGCCCGAGGGCCTCGCCGTCGTCCGGGTCGTCGAGGTCGAGCGGCAGACCGGCGTGGTGACCGCCGGCCCGGAGGGTCCCTGGACCATCGGGGACGGCGAGGGGCCGGGCAGCGTGCTGCAGCTCGGCGGTGGCGGGTCGACCCCGCTGGACGGGCTGATGCGCGCCGGCATGCACGCCGCGGTGACCCTGCGGCGCGCCGGACTGGAGCCCGGCCGGATCGCCCGGCTCACCGTGCTCACCGGCGCCGTCACCGGGCTGGTGCCCGCCGACGGCGACCTCGGCGAGGGCGACCAGGTCGCCGTCCTGGACGCCCGCTCGCTGCTGCTCGGCGTGGCCCGGGCCAGCCGGCACGCCGGTACCGACAACCCGCGCCTCTGGACCACCGCCGACGTACGGGCGGCGATCGAGGCGCTGGGCGTGGCCGGCCGCTCCCCGTCGGTCGAGGAGCTCAACGGGGAGGGCTTCCCCTACTCGCCCTACGTGCTGCGCCGTCCCGACCTGCTCACGCCTGCCGCGCTCAACGCCTCGCCCAGCCGGGTCGCCGCCGCGCCGGCGACCGGCAACGGCATCGGCCGGGTCACGCCCGCCGGGCCCCTGGTCGACCCGGCCGCGGCCGCCCGGGTGGCCGCGGCCGCCGTGGCGGCCCAGCAGGCGGGGGAGCAGGCGGGGGAGCAGGCGGCTCCCGCCCACACCGAGCCCGCCGCCCGAGCCGGCGCCCCTGAGTCGACGGTGCACTCCGAGCGCGTGGACTCCGAGCGCGCGGCCGCTGAGTCGGCGGTGACCCCCGACCCCGCGGCCCCTGAGTCGGCCGTGGACCCCGAGCGCGCGGCCGCTGAGTCGGCGGTGGCCCCCGACCCCGCGGCCCCTGAGCCGGCCGTGGACCCCGAGCGCGCGGCCGCCGAGTCCGCTGGATCCCGGGAGCCGCTCCCGGCGACCGCGCGGGCGGATGCCACCCAGGAGGCGGTGGCGCCCGTCGAACTGCGGTCGTCCACCGCGCGGGACACCGTGTCGTGGCTGGGCGCTCACGCCCCGGAGGAGAGCTCCGTGCAACCGGACCGGGGCGACACCGGCGGGCTGGACGGGCTCTTCGGCGATTCCGCGACGTCGCCCCGGGGGTCCGGTCCGGCCACCGCGGTCCAGCCGGCCTACGAGCCGGCGCCGTCCACCGGGTCCCGGTCGACGACCGCCTACCCGTTCGGGCCGGGGAGCATCGGGAGCCCGCCGTCCGGGTCGCCGCCGGTCGCCGCGCCCCGCGAGCTGCCCCCGGGGCTGCGGCCCCGCCGCAGCGCACCCGGGAGCGGGGCGACCGCCGCCGCCGGGGCGCCTCGCAGCGGGCGCACGGCGCTCGTGGTGGCGGCCCTGGTCCTGGTGCTGCTGGCGGGGGTGCTGGGCGTCGTCGTGCTCACCTCCGGCGGGGACGAGCGCACGGCCGACCCGGTCGGTGCGACCACCGAGGCGCCGGCCGTGGACGGCGCCGAGGGCGTCCAGCCCGGCGACACCGAGCTCATCGACGGGGTCACGTACACGCTGCAGGTCACCCGGCGCGACACCAGCTGCGCCGACCACGCCTACGGCTCGGTCGCCTCGTTCTTCGCCGAGAACGACTGCACCGCGCTGGTGCGTTCGCTCTGGTCGGCGGAGGCCGGCGGCCGGTCGGCGGTCGTCTCGGTCGCCGAGGTCACCATGCCGGAGGCGTCGCTGGCCCAGGCGCTCCGCGCGCTGGCCGACACCGACGGCAGCGGCAACGTGAGCGACCTGCTCCGGGAGGGGGTCGGCTACCCCGGCGCCCCGGCGCGGCTGCAGGGTGCCCAGTACGCCAGCAGTCAGCGGGGCAGCGGCGTCACGATCGTCGAGTCGGCGTGGGCCGGCGAGGCCGGGTCCAGTGCGGCGCTGGACGTGCTGACCAGCTCAGCGCTGTCGCTGCCGAGCACCGGTGAGTGAGCCTCGGGCCGGCGCGGTCGCGGCGGCCAGGGCCATCGCGCCGAGCAGCTCGGCCATCGCCGGGCGGGGCACCTGCCCGGCGCTGTGCGGGGTGGAGTTGACCAGCCCGAACAGCGCGTGCGCCCGCCCCCGGCAGGCCGCGGTGCCCGCCTGCGGGTGCACCCGGCCCAGCACCTCGACCCACACCTCCACGTAGCGCCGCTGCAGCTGCCGCACGCGCCGGGCGTCCGGTTCGCCGAGGACGCCGAGGTCGCGGTCGTGCACGGTGATCAGCGCGGGGTTGTCCAGGGCGAACTCGACCTGGAAGGCGATCAGCGCGCGCAGCTGGTCGAGCGGGTCGTCCCCGGCCGCCGCGACCCGTTCGCCGCCCCCGGCCAGCAGCCGCTCGCTGATCCGCAGCAGCATCTCGGCGAGCATGGCGTCCTTGCCGGCGAAGTGCCGGTAGATGGCCGGGCCGGTGACGCCGACGGCAGCGCCCACGTCGTCGACGCCGACCGCCCGCGCGCCGCGCTCGGCGAACAGCTGCGCGGCGGCCCGCAGGATCTGCTCGCGGCGGGACGGGTGGGAGGCGTCGGCGGTCAGCGCGCTGTCCCGGTCGGCGGTCACGCCGACAGGTTAACGACTGTTCACAACAGCCGGAGTGGCGTGGTTCACTCGCACCCGTGGACGCACCGGTGCTCCCCACCGCCCCGCCGGCGGACCCGACCGCGGCCGAGCGCAACGCCGCCGGCCACCGCGCCCTGGTCGCCGAGCTGGCCGCGCACCTCGCGCGGGTCGCCCTCGGCGGCGGCGAGCAGGCCCGCCGCCGGCACCTCGACCGCGGCAAGCTGCTCCCGCGCGACCGGGTCGACGCGCTGCTGGACCGGGGTCGCCCGTTCCTGGAGCTGTCGCCGCTGGCCGCGCACGGCCTGTACGACGGCGAGGTCCCGGCCGCCGGCATCGTCACCGGGGTCGGCCGGGTGGCCGGCCGCGAGGTCGTCGTCGTCGCCAACGACGCCACGGTCAAGGGCGGCACGTACCACCCGATGACGGTGAAGAAGCACCTGCGCGCCCAGGAGGTGGCGCTGCACAACCGGCTGCCCTGCGTCTACCTGGTCGACTCCGGTGGCGCCTTCCTGCCGCTGCAGGACGAGGTCTTCCCCGACCGCGAGCACTTCGGCCGGATCTTCTACAACCAGGCCAACCTCTCGAAGGCCGGCATCCCGCAGCTCGCCGCCGTCCTCGGCTCCTGCACCGCCGGTGGCGCCTACGTGCCGGCGATGAGCGACGAGGCGGTCATCGTCCGCGGCCAGGGCACGATCTTCCTCGGCGGCCCACCGCTGGTGAAGGCGGCGACGGGGGAGGAGGTCAGCGCCGAGGAGCTGGGCGGCGGCGAGCTGCACTCCCGGGTCAACGGGGTCACCGACCACCTCGCCGAGGACGACGCGCACGCGCTGCAGATCGTCCGGCAGATCGTCGGCACCCTCGGGCCGCGCAGCCCGCGGCCGTGGGCGGTCGAGCCGGTCGAGGAGCCCCGGTACCCGGCGGAGTCGCTCTACGACGTCGTCCCGGTCGACGTCCGCACCCCCTACGACGTGCGTGAGGTGATCGCCCGGCTGGTCGACGGCAGCCGGTTCGCCGAGTTCAAGCCGCTCTACGGATCGACGCTGGTGACCGGCTTCGCCCGGCTGCACGGCCACCCGGTCGGGATCGTGGCCAACAACGGCGTCCTGTTCGCCGAGTCGGCGCTCAAGGGCGCCCACTTCGTCGAGCTCTGCGACCGCCGGTCGATCCCGCTGCTGTTCCTGCAGAACATCAGCGGGTTCATGGTCGGCCGGGACTACGAGGCCGGGGGGATCGCCAAGCACGGGGCGAAGATGGTCACCGCCGTCGCCTGCGCCCGGGTGCCGAAGCTGACCGTCGTCATCGGCGGTTCGTTCGGCGCCGGCAACTACTCGATGTGCGGGCGCGCCTACTCGCCCCGGTTCCTGTTCACCTGGCCCAACGCGCGGATCTCGGTGATGGGCGGGGAGCAGGCCGCCAGCGTGCTCGCCCAGGTGCGCCGCGACCGGCTCGGGGACGCCTGGAGCGCCGCGGACGAGGAGTCGTTCAAGGAGCCGATCCGGGCGCAGTACGAGGAGGAGGGCAACCCGTACCACGCCACCGCCCGGCTCTGGGACGACGGCGTGATCGACCCCGCGCAGACCCGCACCGTGCTCGGGCTCGCGCTCTCCGCCTGCACGAACGCCCCCCTGGAGGAGGTCGGCTATGGCGTCTTCCGGATGTGAGGACCTCCCCCGGTTCCGCCGAGATGGCCATTCTGGCGGAACCGGGGGCGCGTCAGTCGGCGGCGCCGGCGATGGCGGGCGCGGTCGGGTCGGTCGACTCCGGCTTGACCTCGCGCAGCACGTAGTCCTCGATCGTCTCCAGGTCGTGCGTGGAGCGCTTCACGATGGCCAGCAGGTCGCTCATCTTGCTGACCTCCTCGACCTGCTCCTTGATGAACCACTGCATGAACTGGTCGGAGGCGAAGTCGTTGTGCTGCCGGGCGACGGCGGTGAGCTGGTTGATCTGCTCGGTGACCCGCTTCTCCTGGTCCAGGGCGAGCGCGACCGGGGCGACGACGTCGGCGAACTCGCAGATCGGCGCGGCGATGCCGGGGATCTGCACGCGCGCGTCGGCGTCGAGCAGGTAGCGCACCATCATCATCGCGTGGTTGCGCTCCTCGGCCGCCTGATCGAAGAAGAGCTGCGCGGTCTGCGGCATGGTCAGCTCGTCGAAGTAGATGGCGCAGGCCACGTACTGCTGGTGGGCGGCGAACTCATGGCCGATCTGGGCGTTGAGCAGGTCGATGAAGGGCTCGGCGGCCATCGGGGCTCCCGTGTCTGGCGGAATGACGTCCTCCGCACCGTAGTCGGCGACACGCCGTACCCGTGGACGGGCCGGCAAGGCATGGCTAACCTCACCGCGTGGGGAAGTCGGTCAAGATGCCCAAGAAGAAGTGCTGCGTCGACAAGCCCCGGTGCGGCCGGTGCCCACTGCGCGCGCTCGCCGAGGGCACCCTCCCGCCCGGCTACACGGTCAAGAAGCGCCGGCTGGTCAAGGTCGGCAAGGCCGACACCGTCCTCACCAAGAGCGACCGCAAGTCGGCCTGACCCGACCTCGCCCGCTTTCCGCGCCGAGAGCGGCGCGGCGAACCCCGCTCCCCGCGCGGAAAGCGAGGGGTGAGCGGTGTTCGGGACCGTCCTGGTCGCCAACCGCGGGGAGATCGCGGTCCGGGTCATCCGCACGCTGGGGGCACTCGGCATCCGCTCGGTCGCGGTGCACAGCGCGGCCGACGCCGACGCCCTGCACACCCGGCTCGCCGACGTCGCCGTCGCGATCGGCCCGGCGCCGGCCGCGCAGAGCTACCTCTCCGTCGAGCGGCTGCTCGACGCCGCCCGGCGCACCGGCGCCCAGGCGGTCCACCCCGGCTACGGGTTCCTCTCCGAGAACGCCGACTTCGCCCGCGCCTGCGAGCGGGCCGGCCTGGTCTTCATCGGCCCACCGGTCGCCGCGATCGAGGCGATGGGCGACAAGATCCGCGCCAAGCGGACCGTCGCCGCCGCCGGGGTCCCGGTCGTCCCCGGCCGCACCGAACCGGGCATGGACGACGACGCGGTCGCGGCCGCCGCGGTGGAGGTCGGCTTCCCGGTGCTGCTCAAACCCAGCGCCGGCGGTGGCGGCAAGGGCATGCGGGTGGTGCGGCACCCGGACGAGCTGGCCGAGCAGATCGCCGCGGCCCGGCGCGAGGCGAGGGGTTCCTTCGGCGACGACACGCTGCTCGTCGAGCGGTACCTGGCGCGGTCCCGGCACATCGAGGTGCAGGTCCTCGGCGACGCGCACGGGACCGTGGTGCACCTGGGGGAGCGGGAGTGCAGCCTGCAGCGCCGGCACCAGAAGGTGGTCGAGGAGGCGCCGTCCCCGCTGCTGGACGCCGCCGACCGGGCCGCGATGGGCGCGGCCGCCGTCGACGCCGCCCGTGCGGTGGGCTACACCGGCGCCGGCACGGTGGAGTTCATCGTCGACGCCGACGACCCGAGCGCGTTCTTCTTCCTGGAGATGAACACCCGGCTGCAGGTCGAGCACCCGGTCACCGAGTGCGTCACCGGCCTGGACCTGGTCGAGCTGCAGCTGCGGGTCGCCGCCGGGGAGCCGCTGCCCTTGGGCCAGGACGACGTGGTGCTGGACGGGCACGCCATCGAGGCGCGGCTCTACGCCGAGGACCCGGCCCGCGGGTTCCTGCCGCAGACCGGCACGGTGGTCGGGCTGGGAGAGCCCGCCGGCCGCGGCATCCGGGTGGACGGCGGGATCACCGTGGGCACCGTCGTCGGCACCGACTACGACCCGATGCTGGCCAAGGTGGTCGCCTGGGCACCCGACCGGGAGACCGCGCGCGCCCGGCTGGCCGGCGCACTCAGGCAGACCGCCGTCCTCGGGGTGCCCACCAACGCGACCTTCCTCCGCCACCTGCTCGTCGACCCCGACGTCGTCGCCGGCCGGCTGGACACCGGGCTGATCGAGCGCCGGGGGGAGCAGCTCACCTCGGCCGACCCGCCGCCACCGCCCGCCTACGCCGCGGCGGCGCTCGCCCTGCTGCTGGAGGCCGAGCCGGCCGGCCCGGTCGTCGACCCGTGGGACGTCCCCGGCGGCTGGCGCCTGGGCGAGCCCGCCTGGACGGTGCGCCGGCTGCAGGCGCCGGGCGGGGAACCGGTCGAGGTGCGGGTGCGCGGCCGGGCGTCGTCGGCGCAGGTGCGGATCGGCGACGGCGACCCGGAGCCGGCCGGCGCCGTCCGGGACGGCGACCAGCTGTTCGTCACGCTCGGCGGGGTGACCACCCGGTGGACCGCGGCGCACGCCGACGGCACGGTCTGGCTCGCCGCCGACGGGCACGTGGCGGCGCTGCGCGAGCACGAGCGGCTGACCGGCGCCGTGACGGCGACCGCCGTCGACGGCGCGGTGACCGCCCCGATGCCCGGCACGGTGACCGTGCTGCGCGCTTCCCTCGGCGACGAGGTGGCAGCGGGCACCCCGCTGCTCGTCGTCGAGGCGATGAAGATGGAGCACGTGCTGACCGCCCCCGTCGCGGGGGTGGTCACCGAGCTCCCGGTGACGGCCGGCCAGTCGGTCCGGCTCGACGAGCGGGTGGCCGTGGTGACCCCACCGGCGCCCGGCGAGGGGGAGTGACCGTGCTGGACTACCGGCTCGACGAGGAGACCGAGGCGCTGCGGCGGCTGGTGCGCGAGTTCGCCGTGGAGGTGATCGCCCCGCAGATCGGCGGCTTCTACGAGCGCGACGAGTTCCCGACCGCGATCGTGCGGCAGATGGGCGAGCTGGGGCTGTTCGGCCTGCCGTTCCCCGAGGAGTACGGCGGGTCGGGGGGCGACTACTTCACCCTCTGCGTGGCGCTGGAGGAGTTGGCCCGGGTCGACTCCTCGGTGGCGATCACCCTGGAGGCCGGGGTGTCCCTGGGCGCGATGCCGATCTTCCGGTTCGGCACCGAGGAGCAGAGGCAGCAGTGGCTGCCCCGGCTGTGTGCCGGGGAGGCGCTGGGCGCCTTCGGGCTCACCGAGCCCGGCGGCGGATCGGACGCCGGGGCCACCCGGACCACCGCCCGGCTGGACGGCGGCGAGTGGGTGGTCAACGGCTCGAAGGCGTTCATCACCAACGCCGGCACCGACCTCACCGACCTGGTCACGGTCACCGCGGTCACCGGCACGAAGGCCGACGGCGGCAAGGAGATCTCCGCGATCGTCGTGCCCTCGGGCACCCCGGGGTTCACCGTCGGCAAGCGCTACGCCAAGGTCGGCTGGAACGCCTCGGACACCCGGGAACTGGCCTTCGACGACGTCCGGGTGCCGGCGGGGAACCTGGTGGGGGAGCGCGGCCGGGGGTACGCGCAGTTCCTGTCCATCCTGGACGAGGGGCGGATCGCGATCTCCGCGCTGGCCGTGGGGCTGGCGCAGGGGTGCGTCGACGAGTCGGTGAAGTACGCCGCGGAGCGGGAGGCGTTCGGGCAGTCGATCGGCCGCAACCAGGCGGTCCAGTTCATGATCGCCGACATGGAGGTGCGGGCCTCGACCGCGCGGCTGGCCTACTACCGGGCGGCGGAGAAGATGCTGCGCGGGGAGCCGTTCAAGCGGGAGGCGTCGATCGCCAAGCTGTACAGCTCGGAGATGGCGATGGAGAACGCCCGGTACGCCGCCCAGGTGCACGGCGGGTACGGCTTCATGACCGAGTTCCCGGTCGGCCGGTTCTACCGGGACGCGAAGGTCCTGGAGATCGGTGAGGGCACCAGCGAGGTGCAGCGGATGCTCATCGCCCGCTCGCTCGGCGTCGGCTGACCGGCGCAGTTCCTGAGCTCCTCCCGGCCGCGCTTCAGGGCGCCCCGGTAACGGAACTGGAGGGTGTAGCGACTACAGCTTCATGCTGGGCTGGGCTTCCGTACACAGCGTCGACACCCCCTGGCCACAGCTGATCGACAGCGTTCCCGCGCGGTGGGACCCCCCACCGATCCCAGGACAGTCGGAGGTCAGCTTCCATGCACCTGCTCAGATCACGGCCCGCGCACCGCGGGGACCGTCCCGCCCGGAGGTCCCGCCTGCGGGCCGTGGCCGGGGCCGGCGTCGTCACCACGGTGGCCGCCCTCGCCACGGCCGGTGGCCTGGCCACCGCCACCCCGGCCCAGGCGGCGCCGACCGAGCCGGCCTCCCGGTTCATGCTCCCCGTGCTGCCGGACACCCAGTTCTACTCGCGCTACGCGGAGTCCGAGTTCGAGCGGCCGGACCGCTACGGCGACGGCAACAACCCCTACGCCGCCCAGACCCGCTGGCTGGCCGAGCACGCCGACGAGCTGAACATCCCGTTCGTCGCCCACCTCGGTGACGTCGTGGACCAGGTCAACCAGGAGGGCGAGTGGCGCACCGCGGACGCCGCGATGCGGACGCTGGAGGACGCCGACCTGCCGTACTCGATCCTGGCCGGCAACCACGATGTCCGGAACAGCTCGAGCAA
This sequence comes from Modestobacter sp. SYSU DS0511, assembly GCF_054050755.1. Lineage (NCBI taxonomy): Bacteria > Bacillati > Actinomycetota > Actinomycetes > Geodermatophilales > Geodermatophilaceae > Modestobacter > Modestobacter sp. SYSU DS0511. The sequence continues at coordinate 11,932 of NZ_JBJGZY010000024.1, read as the reverse complement.
CCACTACGACGACCAGTACGACCTGGCACAGGAGCCGTTCCTGCGCTGGTTCGGGCCTGACCGGGCGGCCGAGCAGTCGACCTACGGCGGCAGCGACCCGACGGGGATGAACCAGTACCACGTCTTCGAGGCCGAGGGCCAGCAGTTCATGGTGCTCGCGCTGTCCTGGCGCGCGTCGGACGCCACGCTCCGGTGGGCGAACGAGGTGATCGACGCGCACCCGACCGTGCCGGTCATCCTCACCTCGCACGACATCATCGCCGTCCAGAACGACGGGGTCTCCCCGCAGGAGACCGACCACGGCCTGCGGCTGTGGAACCAGCTCATCAAGAGCAACGACCAGATCTTCATGACGCTGAACGGCCACTTCCACGGCGCGACCCGGCTGGTCAAGCAGAACGACTTCGGGCACCCGGTGACCCAGATCCTGATGGACTACCAGATGGCCTACGAGGGCGGGAACGGCTACCTGGGTCTGTTCGAGTTCGACCTCACGAACGACACCATCACGGCGCAGACCGGTTCGCCGTGGGTGGTCGCCAAGCCGGCGGAGAAGCTGACCTCCTACGACCAGGCGTTCCTCGAGGGCCCGAACCAGCAGTTCACCCTCGAGATCGACTTCTCGCAGCGGTTCGCCGGGTTCAACCCCGGGTTCACCGCCGGCTCCGCCGACGAGCCCTCGCTCACCCTGGCGGTGCGCGACATCCTGCTCGACGGCTTCGTCGCCCCCGACCCGGTCACCACCGAGCTGCCGGGCTCGACCGCGGACTACCCGCGGGTCGAGGGGACGCTGGCGCACTGGCGGATGAACGGGCTGCGCGGCGTGGTCGCCCAGGGCGGCGTCATCCGGGACGTCGAGGGCAACAACCGCAACAACCTCATGCGCGTGCCGATCAGCCAGTCCGGCTCGCCGACGGCGCAGCTGCGGGACGTCAACTTCTCGCAGGACGCCCATCCGTACTCCTCCGACGGCGCAGCGGTGTGCTTCACCAACGCCAGCAAGGTGACCGACCGGTACAGCTACCTGACCACCCGGGCGGACGCCCCGGTGAACACCGCGGCCCTGGCCGACGGGTACACGATCGAGACGTTCCTCAAGATCGACCCGAGCTGGACGCAGTCGGACAACGCGTGGATGAAGGCGATCGTGCGCTCGGGCAACCGCTCGCAGATCGGCGTGCCGTGGAGCCGCTGGGACTGGACCGCCTCGCCGGTGGCGCTGGGCCTGTCCAACCTCAAGGAGTTCCAGTGGACCGAGGTGGGCATCGACACGGCCAAGGGTGACCGCACCGCCTGGTCCGGCGAGATCATGGTCGACACGTGGGCGCACGTGGCCGTGGTGAACGACCCGGCAACCCGCACCACCACGATGTACGTCGACGGCGCCCCGGTGCTGCGCAACGCCTCGGACACCGTGGGCCACGGCCTGGACGGCGCGATGCCGTGGCTGTTCGGCGCCGACTGGGTCGACGACCAGGCCACCAACGGCTGGAACGGCTGCATCGGCGAGACCCGGGTGGTCGACCACCCGCTCGGCCAGGACGAGTGGCTGACCGCGCGGGCCGACATCGAGGGCCTCACGGTCACCTCGCCGGCGGTCGACGCAACGGCGAAGCCCGCGGTCACCGCCACCGGCACCGGCACCCCCGGCGCCACGGTGACGGTGCAGGCCGGCATCACCCGCACGGTGACCGTCGGCAAGGACGGCACGTGGCGGGCGGCCATGGGCACGCTGCAGCCGGGCACCTACGAGCTGGTCGCGACGCAGTCGCTGGGCGGCCGGTCGGCCGACCCGGTGACGGTGCCCTTCACCGTCGTGCGCTGACCTGAGTCGGGTCGTCCGCTCCCTCGACCCGTGTCGGGGGAGCGGACGATCCCGGTTGGCCCCCTGCGGGGTCCCGCCGCGAGCGTGCGAGCGGTGGGGGCAGGGGGTCCTTCCTCAGGCGGTGACGTCGATGAGCACCTTGCCGACGGCGCCGTCCTGCACCGCCTGGTGCGCCGCCGCCGTCTCGGCGAGCGGGTACACGTGCAGCGGCAGACCGGCGTCGTCCCCGACCCGGACCGCGCCGTCGAGCACCGCGGCGTTGACGTCCTCCACGGCGACGTCCTTCGCGCGGGTGGGCTCGGTGTAGACGAGCACGAACTGCCAGCGGGCGTTGGGCCCCATCTGGGCGCGCACCGGGATGGTCACCTCGGCGCCGCCGTCGTCGGCGTACATCGCGATCGCCCCGTGCATGCCGATCACCTGGGCGTCGGTGGCGGCGTTCTGCGCGGCGGAGACCTCGACGATCGCGTCGACGCCGGCCGGCACGATCTTGCGCACCTCGGCGACGACGTCCTGCTGCCGGTAGTTGACGACGTGGTCGGCGCCGGCCGCGGCGGCCAGCTGCGCCTTCTGCGGGGTGCTGACCGTGGCGATGACGGTGGCCTCGGCCCAGCGGGCGAGCTGGATCGCGGCGTTGCCCACGGCGCCGGCGCCGCCCTGCACGAGGACGGTGCGACCGTTGAGCGAGCCGGGGGCCAGCCGGTCGGGCAGCGACTCGGCCACGGTGAGGCAGCGGTGCGCGGTGAGGAAGGGGATGCCCAGGCTCGCGCCGAGCTCGAAGGCGGGGTCGGCGCCCAGGAGCACGGTCTGGCGCGCGGGGACGACGGTGTACTCGGCCGCCGTGCCGTGCGGCCGCTGCCAGGCGGCTTCCCAGATCCACACGCGCTCGCCGACCAGCACCGGGTCGACGCCCTGGCCGACGGCCTCGATCGTGCCGGCGCCGTCCTGGTTCGGGACCTGCCCCTCGGGGCCGGGCTGTGCGCTGCTGCGGGACTTCCAGTCGGTGGGGTTCACCCCGGAGAAGGCCAGGCGGACCAGCACCTCGCCGGGGCCGGGCTCAGGGGTGGGGCGGTCGACGAGCTGCAGGACGTCGGGACCGCCGGGCTGGGTGTAGGTGATCGCTCGCACGAGCGCCCTCTACCCCGCCGCGACGTGGTGACGCCTGTCGGCCCCGTCCAGAGGGTCGCCCCGAGCGTGCGAGGGGCGCGGAGGACGGGGTCCTCGCGTCAGCTGGCGCGGCGACGCAGCCGGCGGCGCTCCCGCTCGGAGAGCCCGCCCCAGATGCCGAAGCGCTCGTCGTTGGCGAGCGCGTACTCCAGGCACTCGGCGCGGACCTCGCAGCCGGTGCAGATCTTCTTGGCCTCGCGGGTGGAGCCGCCCTTCTCCGGGAAGAAGGCCTCGGGGTCGGTCTCGGCGCACAGGGCGTTCTCCTGCCAGCCCTGCTCCTCGCCGTCGAAACCGGGGAAGCCGCCCTGGTGGACGGTGGCCAGGCCCAGCACGTCCTGTCCGGCCCAGTCGACCGGCGCCGCCGCTGCCGCCGCGCTCCGGTACTCGCTCATCCAGGAAACCTCAGCCATCACGATTCGTCCCCCTGCGTCTCGCTCCGCCACCCGTACTCGCGGTTGCCGGTTTGTCACGACCTGTGACAACGCCATGAATTACACGGCTGTCCTTCACAACCGGTCAAATGTCGTCCGCGTGACGGCCGGTCCCATCCGCACCACTCGTCACGGGCGCCGCAGTCGTGCGCGACGAACCGTCCGACACGCCGGGGTCCACAGCAGGTCTTGCCCACGGGGGTGGGGAGCTTCGTCCAGATCGGCAGTGGCCGGGATGGACGTTCCGGTGGCAGTTCGTCCAGTCCCGCGGTGGTGTGCCGTCCGTCGCTCATCCTCGGCAGTGCCGATCATCAAGCGAACCGGCGCGCTCTGCCGGCACCCGGGCGCCGGTACGTTCCCGGGATGAGGTGGCAGGCGGAGCCCAGGGAGCGCGGCTGGGTGCTCCCCGCGTTCCTCGCGCCGATCTGGGCCGCCCTGGGGGTGGGGCGCCTGGTCAGCGGGGAGGCGCTGTCCGGGTGGCTGTACGTCGCGCTGGCCGCCGCCTGGGGGCTCCTGGGGGCGTGGGAGTGGCGCCGGTGGCGGGCGCACCGCGACCGATCTGTGCCGAGTGACAGCTGAGCGGGAGAAGAGCAGTGCTGATCCCCGCTGAGCTGTCACTCGGCGGCGGTCACATCCGGGCGAGCTCCGCGGCGAGCGGGCCCAGACCGAGCGGGCCGAGGTCGAGCGCGGCCCGGTGCCAGGCCTTGAGGTCGAAGTCGGCCCCGGCGCGCGCCCGGGCCTGCTCGCGGCAGACCAGCCACACCCGCTCACCGACCTTGTAGGACGGCGCCTGGCCGGGCCAGCCCAGGTACCGGTGCAGTTCGTCGACGCGCATCGCGTCGGCGAAGGCCACGTGCGTGCGGAGGAACGCCAGCGCGACGTCGTAGGTCCAGCGGTCGCCGGCGGCGCGGCCGGCCGGGATCGGCAGGTCCAGGTGGACGCCGATGTCGAGCACCACCCGCGCCGCGCGCAGCTCCTGGGCGTCGAGCATGCCCAGCCGGTCGCCCGGGTCGTCGAGGAAGCCCAGCTCGCCCATCAGCCGCTCGGCGTAGAGCGCCCAGCCCTCGCCGTGCCCCGAGCACCAGGCCATCAGCCGCTGCCAGCGGTTCAGCAGCGCGGCGTTGTAGACGTTCTGCGCGATCTGCAGGTGGTGGCCGGGGACCCCCTCGTGGAAGACGGTCGTCGTCTCCCGCCACGTCGTCATGCCGGTGACGCCCTCGGGCAGCGACCACCACATCCGGCCCGGCCGGGAGAAGTCCTCCGTGGGGCCGGTGTAGTAGACGCCCTCGCCGGAGGTGGGCGTGAGCCGCCCCTCGATCCGCTTCACCGGGCCGGGGATGTCGAAGTGCACGCCGTCGAGCGCGGCCATCGCCCGGTCGGCGGTCTCCTGCAGCCAGGCCTGCAGCGCGTCGCGGCCGCGGACCTGCCGGGCCGGGTCGGCGTCCAGGGCGGCCATCGCGCCGGGGATGCCCTGCCCCGGCGCGATCTCCTCGGCGACCGCAGCCTTCTCCGCGACGACCCGGGCCAGCTCCTCCCAGCCCCAGGCGTAGGTCTCCTCGAGGTCGAGGTCCATGCCGGTGAACAGCCGGGACTCCAGCGCGTACCGCTCCCGGCCGACGCCGTCCGCCTGCGGGGCGTGCGGCAGGAGGTCGCGCTCGGTGGTGTCGGCGAAGGCCACCAGGGCGGCGTTGATGCGCTGGGTCGCCCGGTCCAGGTCGGCGCGCAGCGCGCCGTCGACAGGGGCCCGGCCGGCGAGCTGGGAGAAGAAGCCCGGCTGCCCGGCCGCCCCCGCCCAGCGGCGGGCGATGCCGGCGGCCAGCCGGACCTGACGGGCGGCGGAGACCCGGCCCCGGCCCGCCGCGTCGGTGAGGCCGGCGGTGTAGCCCGCCAGCGCGTCGGGGAGGGCGGCGAGCCGGCGGGCGATCGTCGCCCAGTCGTCCTCGGTCCCGGTGGGCATGAGGTCGAAGGTCTTGCGGAAGTCCTGCAGCGGGCTGTCGATCGTGTTCAGCGCGGCCTGGCTCCAGCCCGCCTCGTGCAGGGCCAGCTCGGCGCCGATCCGCTCGACCATCGCGCTGCGGGCGACGTCGTCGCGGCGGTCGGCGGACCGTGCCCGTTCGACCTCGGCCAGCGTGCGGCGCAGCAGCTCCGCGGTGGCCGCTCGACCGTCGGGCGTCAGGTCGGGCCAGCGGTCGTCGTGGCCGGCGACGCCCATGTAGGTCGCCCGGGTCGGCTGGTCGGCGGCGTAGGCGTCGACGAACCGGTCGGCGAGCTGGTCGAGGTCGGACGGCGGACGCTGCAGCTCGGTCACACCCGCCACGCTAACCCCGGGGGTGCCTCGCCCGGGACCGGTCGGCGGCGTGCGCCGGGACCCGAACAGGGCGCCCCGCTGTTGCGGTTGACCAGACGTGCATCAGCGGTGCGAGGGGGTAGTGCGGAGGGCAGTCAGTGTCTGCGACGAGGGAGGAACCGACGATGAGCACCAAGGTCGAGGAGTCGATCCAGGTCGACGTGCCGGTACGGACCGCGTACGACCAGTGGACCCAGTTCGAGGACTTCCCGCACTTCATGAGCGGGGTGAAGAAGGTGCAGCAGCGCGGTGACCAGCGGCTGCACTGGGTGGCCGAGATCGCCGGGGTGAAGCGGGAGTGGGACGCCGCGATCGTCGAGCAGGTCCCGGACCAGAAGATCGCCTGGGCCGCCACCGGCGGTGCGACCAACGCCGGCGCCGTCCGGTTCGAGCCTGCCGGGCCCGCGTCGACGATCGTGCACCTGACCCTGGAGTACGAGCCCGAGGGCCTGGTCGAGCAGGCCGGGGACAAGCTCGGCATCGTGGGCCGGCAGGCGAAGTCGGACCTGAAGAAGTTCAAGGACCTGATCGAGGACGAGGGCTACGCGAGCGGTGCGTGGCGCGGCGAGATCCGCCACGGCATGGACGTCGGCACCCCTGGCGTCGAGGACGCCGCCCTCTCCCGCGGGGACAGCGGCAAGGCCGGGCTGTCGGCGAAGGGTGTCGCCGCCGGCGCGGCCGCGGTGGCCGGGGTGGCCGCCGCCGGGGCGGCCGTGGCGGGGTCGAGGAGCGGCTCGGAGAGCGAGCAGCCGCAGGAGGTGCCGGCTGCTCCGCCGGTGACCCCGGCGCCCCCGGTGACCGAGCAGCCGGTCACCGTCGTCGACCAGCCGCCGGCGGGTGAGGTGCGGGCCGACGTGGTCACCGAGGAGTCCGACCCGGACAACCGCACCACCCCGGGCGGCGGGGCCACCGAGGCCGGCCGGGACACCGGTGACGACCCGATGATCGGCGGCGGCAGCCGCACCTGACCCCACCCCGTCCTCCCGCACCCACCGGTGCGGGAGGACGGGCACGGGCCTCAGACGAGCTTGAGGGTGAGCGCCGCGCGGCCGGCGTCGGAGCGGGCGGTGGCGAGCCGCTCGGCTGACGGCGTGCCGTATTCGGTGGTCCGCTGACGGGCGGGCCGGCCGATCGCGGCGGCCATCGCCTCGAGCTCGGCGATCGTCTTCAGCGACCCGTTGCCCGAGCCGGCCATCCGGCTGATCGTCTCCTCCATCAGCGTGCCACCGAGGTCGTTGGCGCCCCCGTTCAGCATCGCCTGGGTGCCGACGTCGCCGAGCTTCACCCACGAGGTCTGGATGTTGTCGATCCGGCCGTGCAGCAGCAACCGGGCGACCGCGTGCACCGCCCGGTTCTCCCGGTTCGTCGGCCCCGGGCGAGCCACGCCGGCCAGGTAGATCGGCGCGTTGTGGTGCACGAACGGCAGCAGCACGAACTCCCGGAAGCCACCGGTCTCGTCCTGCAGGCGGCTGAGCGTGCGCAGGTGCGCCACCCAGTGGGCGGGGGTGTCGACGTGGCCGTACATCATCGTCGACGTCGTCGGCAGGCCCACCTGGTGCGCCGTCCGCACGATCTCCAGCCAGGTCGCGGCCGGCAGCTTGCCCTTGGTCAGCACCCAGCGGACGTCGTCGTCGAGGATCTCCGCCGCCGTGCCCGGCAGGGAGTCCACGCCCGCCTCCTTCGCCGCGGTGAGGAAGTCGCGGAACGACAGCCCGGTGCGGGCGGCGCCGTTGACCACCTCCATCGGCGAGAAGGCGTGCAGGTGGATGCCGGGCCGGCGGGCCTTCACCTCCCGCGCCAGGTCGAAGTAGGCGGTGCCGGGCAGGTCCGGGTGGATGCCGCCCTGCATGCAGATCTCGGTCGCCCCGCCGGCCCAGGCCTCGTCGACCCGGTCCCCGACCTGCTGCATCGACAGGGTGAACGCGTCGGCGTCGGTGCGCCGCTGGGCGAACGCGCAGAACCGGCAGCCGGTGTAGCAGACGTTGGTGAAGTTGATGTTCCGGTTCACCACGTAGGTGACGTCGTCGCCGTTGACGTCGCGGCGGACGGCGTCGGCCAGCGCGGCCAGCGCCTCGAGGTCGGCCCCGTCGGCGCCCAGCAGCGCCAGGTACTCGGCGTCCGACAGCCCTGCCGGGTCGGCCTCGGCGTGCCGCAGCGCGGCCCGGACCTCCGGGTCGCCGGCGGCCAGCGCGGTCGAGTGCCCGTCGCGGGCCGACGTCGTGGCCTCCCGCAGCTCGGCCCAGTCGCCGTAGACGGCGTCGAAGTCGCTGCGCCGGTCGCCGGTGCGGCCCACGGTGTCGACCTCCACGTGCAGGTCGACCCGGCCGGAGGCGGTCCACGCCTCGTCCGGCTCCTGCCACGGCAGCCCGGCCGGGATGCGCCCCTCGACGGCCAGGCCGTCGGGGCCGGCGAGCGCGGCGACGTGCGGGCGCACCCGCGGGTCCAGCCACGGCTCCGGCTGCCGCACGTACCCGGGCTGGGCGGCCAGCCGCTCGCGCAGCGTGAACCCGGCGTCGGCGGTCAGTTCGGCGAGCTTGTCGATGTTCGGCCACGGCCGCTCGGGGTTGACGTGGTCGGGGGTCAGCGGGGAGACCCCACCCCAGTCGTCGACCCCGGCGCGCAGCAGGAGGCCCAGCTCGGTGGAGTCGGACAGGTTCGGCGGCGCCTGCACCCGCGCCGCCGGCCCCAGCAGCAGCCGGGTGAGGGCGACCGCGGCGACGTACTCCTGCAGGCCGAGGTCGTCGTGCGCGGCCATCGCGGTGCGCGGCTTGGCCCGGAAGTTCTGCACGATCACCTCCTGCACGTGCTGGTGCCGGCGCGCCGACGCCCGGATCGCGGCGATCGCGTCGACCCGCTCGGCGTAGTCCTCGCCGATGCCCAGCAGCACGCCGGTGGTGAACGGGACGGCCGAGCGGCCGGCGTCCTCCAGCACCCGCAGCCGGACGGCGGGCTCCTTGTCCGGTGAGCCGAAGTGCGGGCCGCCCTTCTCCGACCACAGCCGGGTGGCTGTCGTCTCCAGCATCATGCCCATCGACGCCGACACCGGCTTGAGCCGCTGGATCTCCTCCCAGCTCAGCACGCCGGGGTTGAGGTGGGGGAGCAGCCCGGTCTCCTCCAGCACCCGGATCGCCATCGCCCGCAGGTAGCCCAGCGTCGAGTCGAAGCCGTGCGCCTCCAGCCACTCCGCGGCCACCGGCCAGCGGTCCTCCGGCCGGTCGCCGAGGGTGAACAGCGCCTCCTTGCAGCCCAGCGCGGCGCCCTGGCGGGCGATCTCCAGCACCTCGTCGGGGGAGAGGAACGGCGCCTTGCCCTCGGCGCGCAGCTGCCCGGGGGTGGTGACGAACGTGCAGTAGTGGCAGCGGTCGCGGCACAGGTGGGTGAGCGGGATGAACACCTTGCGGCTGTACGTGACCAACCCGGGGCGGCCGGCCGAGGCCAGCCCGGCGTCGCGCACCCGGCCGGCGGCGGTCAGCAGCCGGTCGAGGGGCTCACCCTCGCCCAGCCCGCGGGCGTGCAGCAGGGTCTCGGCCTCGGTGGCGTCCAGGGTCACGCCGCGCTCGGCGCGGGTCAGCGCACGGCGGACGGCGGACTCGGACGGCGCGGGCAGGGCGGTGCTCATCGGCGACGACGCTAACCCCGCCCGGTGACGCCCGCGTGTCGGTGTCCCCGCGCGGGTCAACCCGCGCGACCTGACGTCGAGCCGCGTCACGGCATGGCTCAACGTCAGCTGGACCGGGTCAACCCGCACCAGCGTCGCCCCGAGCCTGCCCTACACGTCGCGGCGGCGGAAGGACAGCACCGCGAGCCCGCCCACCAGCAGCACCCACACGGCCACCCAGCCCAGGTAGGTGGCGGTCAGCGGCGCCTGGCCGAGGAACGGGAAGCCGACCTCGCCGAAGACGCGCAGCGCCGTCGGGTCCTGGAAGGCGTACATCGCGCCCCGCCACAGCCCGTCGGTGGGCAGCAGCATCCGCGAGACGCTGCCGACCCGGGCGACGCCGTCGTTGCCGATCGCCTCACCCACCCCGCCGACGACGCCGGCCACCCAGGTGGAGCCGAACAGGCCGACCGCGACGATGCCCGAGGCCATCGGGGAGATCGCGGTGGCCAGCAGCAGCACCAGGGTCAGCAGCACGGTCGTCTGCAGGGCGAGCAGCAGCAGGCCGACGACCGGCTGCGGGGGCCAGTAGCCGACGGTCAGCTGGACGACGAGGAACTGCGCGAGCCCGGCGACCACGACGAAGCCGGCGCCGAAGGCGACCAGGCCCAGCCACTTGCCCAGCAGCACCTGCCAGCGCCGGACCGGGCGGGCCAGCATGGCCAGAGCGGTGCCGGACTCGACCTCCCCGGCCAGCGACGGTCCGGCGAGGAACGCCGTGCCGAGGGCGCCGATCAGGCTGAACCCGAACATCACCAGGTTGAGCAACTGGGAGGAGACCAGCCGCGCCTCGCCGCTGGTGAGCGTGCCGAGCTCGGCGTCCAGCCGGGAGAAGCCCCAGCCGCTGAGCAGCAGCAGGGCCGCGGTGAGCAGCGCCAGCGCGCGCAGCACCTTGCGCCGCGACGCCTCGCGCAGCGTCAGCCCGGCCAGGGTCAGCACGATCACGGCCGGTCCTCCTCGCGCAGGATGCCCAGCAGCCGTTCCTCCAGGCTGATCCGCACCGGCTCCACCGCGTGCACCCGCGCCCGCAGGGCCACCAGGTCGGCGACCAGGTCGGGCACCGCCGTCCCGTCGTCGTCGGCGGGCAGCGTGACGGTCAGCCACTCGCCCTCGCGGGTCACCCGCCCCAGCGACGCGAGCCGCGCCTCGACGGCGGGGGTGAGGCCGTCCAGGTGCAGCCGCAGCTCCCGCTGGCCGAGCAGCTCGGCCAGCGTGCCGGCGGCGGCGACGCGGCCGTGGTTGAGCACCACCACCCGGTCGCAGACCCGCTCGACCTCCCCGATCAGGTGCGAGTTCAGCAGCACCGCCACCCCGCGTGACTTGAGGTCCAGCACCAGGTCCCGGACGTCCACCCGGCCGACCGGGTCCAGCGCGCTGGTGGGCTCGTCGAGCACCACCAGCTCCGGGCGGGCCACCAGCGCGACCGCCAGCCCCAGCCGCTGCTGCATGCCCTTGGAGAACCCGCCCACCCGGTCCCCGGCCCGGTCGGCCAGGCCGACCAGCGCCAGGCACTCGCGGCGCTCGGCGTCGGGCACCCGGGCCCCGGCCAGCCGCACGTGCAGCGCGAGCACCTCGGTGGGCGTCAGCCACGGCTGGTAGCGGAAGAGCTCGGGCAGGTAGCCGACCGCGGCCCGGGCCTGCGGGTCGCTGCCCGGGCGGCCGAGCAGGAGGACCTCGCCGGCGTCGGGCCGGACCAGGCCCAGCAGCATCTTGATCACGCTGGTCTTGCCGGCGCCGTTGGGGCCGAGCAGGCCGACCACCTCGCCGCGGCCGACGGTGAAGGAGACCCCGTCGACCGCGGTGCGCTTGGCGTAGCGCTTGCGCAGCCCCGAGCACCAGACCGCCGCCGAGGGCGGCAGGCCGGCCACCACCGCCTCGGCGGTGGCGGAGCCGGCCCCGGGCGCGGTCAGCGCAGCCCCCGGGCGACGTCGAGCACCTCGTCCTCGCTGATCGTCCCGGCCACGCCGGTGACGATGCCGTCGGCGACCCAGACGACACCGTGCAGCAGGCCGTCGCGGGAGGCCAGCACGGTCGCCTCGGCGCCGTCGACCTCGGTGGTGGAGGTCGTCGCGAGCTCGGCCGGCACCGGCAGCGGGAGGGTCGTGCCGTCGGCGGTGAAGGTGCGCAGCTGGTCGGCGAGGGAGTCCGGCAGCCCCGGCAGCGACAGCAGGTAGTCCCGGGCCACGTCGAAGGGGACGCCGCTGGACTCCGCCGTCGGTGCGTTCACCCGGCCGACCGCCAGGGCCGGCAGCCCGCGGGCCTCCGACCAGATCGCGGCGACACCCGGGCCGGCGGTCAGCCGGAACGTGCTGCCGTCGAGCCCGGCGGGCACCGGCGGCAGCTGCTCACCGGCGGCGGGCGCCGCCCCCCAGTACCCCCCCCGGAACACACGCAAACCCTCCAACCCCCGGCCGGCCAACCCGGCCGCCAGCTCGTCGAAACCCGCCCAGGTTAACCGCCGCTCGGCGGCGAACACGGTCTCACCCCCCCGGGCCTGGGCGCTT
>NZ_JBJGZY010000023.1:0-62047 GCF_054050755.1 Modestobacter sp. SYSU DS0511 | reverse complement strand
GGGGCCCGCTGACCGCTGGGGTCAGCGGGCCCCGGCGCCGGCCAGCCCGTCGTCGTCCGGGCGGTGCTGCTCGGTGTCCTGCTGCTCGGCGGCCTCGACCTGCTCCTCCTCGGCCTCGCCCTCCAGCCGGCGCGCCTCACCGTCGAGGGCAGCGGCCACGTCGCCGTGCGACTGGCCCCAGACCTCCTCGGCGTGACCCACGGCCTGCTCGACCTTGGCCTTGGCCTTGTCCCACACGCTCATCTCGTACCTCCAGGTCTCAGCGGCCGGTCCACGGGTCGGCTTCCGCGCCCCGGTCCGCTCCCCGCTCGTCCCTCGCTGCGATGCTCCCGGGGCTGTCAGCCTCCGGCGAACGGCGGCAGGACGTCGACCACCGCGCCGGGCGTCAGCACCAACGACCGGTCCCGGGTCTGCGTTCCGTCGACCAGGAACGAGCAGGCGGTGAGCACCCGCTCCAGCCGCTCGCCGTGGGCGTCGACGATCTGCCCGACCAGCTCCTCGAGGCTGGCCGCCTCCCGCGACTCGGTGTCCACACCCGCGGCGGCGCGGGCACCGGCGAAGTACCGCACGGTGATGCTCATGCCTCAGCCCCCGATCGCGGACATCGGCCGCGAGGGCTGCAGGAACGACGGGTCGTCGATGCCGTGGCCGGGCAGTTTGCCCAGGGTGGCGATCCGCCAGCGGTCGGCCAGCTCGGCGTCGGTGGCGCCCTCGCGCATCGGGCCGCGCAGGTCGGACTCCTCGCGGGCGAACAGGCAGTTGCGCACCTGGCCGTCGGCGGTGACCCGGGTGCGGTCGCAGGCGCCGCAGAAGGACCGGGTGACCGAGGCGATCACGCCCACCGTGGCCGGCCCGCCGTCGACCAGCCAGCGTTCGGCGGGGGCGGAGCCGCGGTCCTCCTCGGCCGGGGTGAGCGTGTGTGCGGCCGAGAGCCGTTCGAGGATGTCCTCGCCGGTGACCATCCGGCCGCGGGTCCAGGCGTGGTGGGCGTCCAGCGGCATCTGCTCGATGAACCGCAGCTCGTAGCCCTGCTCCAGGCAGAAGTCGAGCAGCGGGACGGCGTCGACGTCGTTGATCCCGTGCAGCAGGACGGCGTTGACCTTCACCGGGGTGAGGCCGGCGTCCTGCGCGGCCCGCAGGCCGGCCAGCACGTCGTCGAGCCGGTCGCGGTACGTCAGCTGCTTGAACCGGTCGCGGTCCAGGGTGTCGAGGCTGACGTTGATCCGGTCCAGCCCGGCCGCGGCCAGCGCCGGCGCCATCCGGGACAGCCCGATCGCGTTGGTGGTGAGCGAGACCTCCGGCCGGGGGCGCAGCGTGGTGCTGGCCGCCACGATGCCGGGCAGCCCGGGGCGCAGCAGCGGCTCACCGCCGGTGAACCGCACCTCGCGGACGCCCAGCAGCTCGACGCCGATCCGGACCAGCCTGACGACCTCGTCGTCGGTGAGCTGCTCCACCTTCGGGAGCCACTGCAGGCCCTCGGGCGGCATGCAGTACGTGCAGCGCAGGTTGCAGCGGTCGGTGAGCGACACCCGCAGGTCGGTGGCGACCCGGCCGTGCCGGTCGACCAGGCCGCCGGTGCCCGGGGTGACCTGCGGGCGCACCCGCGGGTCGGGCAGGGGGCTGGAGGTCGTCACCGGACCCAATGTAGTGGCGCACGCGAGCGGATGGCGCGCTGCTACGTTCGGCACCGCCACCCGAGGGTCCGGCGGGCACCCCCGCACTCGCCTGTGGCCAGAGAGCGCGAGAACGAGAACCGTGTCCCCCCGCACCGTCTTCTCCCCCTACGCACAGCTGTTCACCGTGCCCGGCGCCCGGGCCTTCTCCCTGGCCGGCTGGTTCGCCCGGGTGCCGATGGCGACCGTCGGGCTGGGCTCGGTGCTGCTCGTCGCCGGGGAGACCGGCAGCTACGCCCTGGCCGGCGCGGTCGCCGGCACCCTGTCGCTGTCCTTCGCGATCGCCAGCCCGCAGTGGGCGCGGCTGATGGACCGGATCGGGCAGAGCCCGGTGCTGCGCTGGACGGCGCTGCTCTACCTGGTCACCGGCCTGGCCTTCGTCGCCGTGGTCGTGGCCGACGGGCCCCGCTGGGCCTGGTTCGCCCTGGCCGCCGTCTGCGGGGCCAGCGGCTCCAACGTCGGGTCGGTGGTGCGCAGCCGTTGGGCGCACGCCCTGCCGGACCCCGCGCAGCGGCAGACCGCCTTCGCCTTCGAGTCCGTCGCCGACGAGGTGGTGTTCGTCGCCGCGCCGCCGCTGGTCACCGTGCTCGCGGCCGCGGTGTCCCCGCCCGCCGGTTTCCTGACCGGGCTGCTGCTCGGCGTCGTCGGTGGGCTGGTGCTCTCCCGGCTGGAGGCGAGCGCGCCGCCGGTAGAGCGCCGGGTCGCCGGTGCACCGCGGCCCCGGGTGCGGGTTCTCACGGCCGGCCTCGTGGCGATCGCGGTCACCTACCTCGCGATGGGCAGCGTCTTCGGCGCGATCGACGTGGTGGTCGTCGGGTTCGCCGACGCCGAGGGGCACCCGGCCGCGGCCGGCATCGCGCTGTCCACGTACGCCGCCGGCAGCCTGGTCGCCGGGCTCGCCTACGGCGTGCTCCGGCTGCCCGGCACCCTGGTCAGCCGGTTCCTGGCCTGCGCGCTGCTGTTCGCCGTCGCGGCGCAGACGCTGCACCTGGTCGACTCGCTGCCGATGCTGATCGGGCTGGCGTTCCTCGCCGGGCTGACCATTGCGCCGGTGCTGGTGGCCGGGATGTCGCTGGTCGAGTCGCGGGTGCCCCGGGCAGCGCTCACCGAGGGGCTGACCTGGACCTCCACCGGGCTGACCGTCGGCGTGACCGCGGGCTCCGCGCTGGCCGGTGCCGCCGTGGACGCCTGGGGCGCCGAGGGCGCGTTCGCCGTCCCCGCTCTCGGTGCGGCGCTGGCCGGCCTGGTCGGCGTCGCCGGGTGGCTGGTGCTCCGCCGTCCGGACGCCCCGGTGGTCCAGGCCCCGGTGCCGGGTCCGTCCGCCGGCGTCACCGCACGGGAGCGGTAGTCGCCGGGAGGGGGGCGGTCGACCGCTCCCGAGCGGCCCTGCCCGGCCGCTCGTAGTCTTCCCTGACCTCCTCTGCCTGCGCCGACGACGCCGCCGGCCCCGCTCCTCGCCGGAAGGCACGGCCACGTCCCGATCGCCCGCACGTCCTCGGTCCTCGGCTGCCCGCCGCGCCGGCGGTCCCCGTTCGCCCGGCGGGTTCTACGGCTGGCACATGGTGGGCATCTCCGCGCTCACCCTGGCGCTGACCGCACCCGGGCAGACCGCGGCGATCTCGGCCTTCATCGACCCGATGACCGCCGACCTGGGCATCAGCCGGTCGGCGATCTCCACGGCCTACCTGATCGGCACCCTCGTGGGGGCGGCCGCGATGCCCCTGGTCGGCCGTGCGCTGGACCGCCTCGGCACCCGCCGGACGATGGCCCTGGTCGGCGCGGTCTTCGGCGGGGTGCTGGTCGCCCTCTCCCTCGTCTCGGGGCTGGTCGGGTTGACCGCGGGGTTCGTCGGGGTGCGGATGGCGGGGCAGGGCGCACTGGGGTTGACCGCCACGACGGCGGTGGCGGTCTGGTTCACCCGGCGTCGCGGCACCGCGGTGGGGCTCGTCTCCGCCGTCGGGGCGGCCGGCATCTCCCTGGCCCCGATCGGGCTCGAGGCCCTGATCGGCGCCCACGGCTGGCGAACCGCCTGGGTGGTGGAGGGCCTGGTCGTGTGGGCGCTGGTCATCCCGCTCGCGCTGTTCGGGGTCCGGGACTCACCCGCCGATCTGGGCCAGCAGCCCGATGGCCGGCGCTCGGCGGACGGGCCGGTGGCCGACCCACCCCGCGGTCGCACCCTGGCGCAGGCGAGCCGGACCCCGTTCTTCTGGACGGTGATCGCGGCCGTCGGGATCTCCGGCATGCTCTCCACCGCCGTCGCCTTCCACCAGATCGACCTGCTGGGGGAGCGCGGGCTGAGCGGCACCGAGGCGGCCGCCAACTTCCTGCCGCAGACCGCGGCCGCGCTGCTGGGCACGCTCGCCGTCGGAGCGCTCATCGACCGGGTCGACCCCCGGTGGGTGACCGCCGGCTCGATGGCCCTGCTCGCCGGCGGCCTCCTGATGGGCACCGTCGTCTCCCCGGGGTGGTCGGCGATCGTGTTCGGCGCGCTGATCGGCGGCTCGGGCGGTGCGGTGCGCACGGTCGAGGCCGGCGCCTTCCCCCGCTACTTCGGCACCACCCACCTCGGCTCCATCCGCGGCGTGGTCGCCGCGGTCAGCGTCGGCTCGACCGCGCTCGGGCCGGTGGCGTTCGCGCTGGTGCACGACGCCACCGGCGGGTACGGCGTCGCGCTGGCCGGCTCGGCCGTGCTGCCGGTGGTCGTCGGGGTGGTCGCCCTGCTGCTGCCGGTGCCCCCGCCGCTGGGCGACGCCGTCGTCGCGCCAGAGGAGTGACGAACACCGCACCCACCAACCCTTACGTCAGGGGAGGGTCGGCGGCAGACTGTCCGTGACCGCGCACCCGGCCGCGACGACGTCGTCCCGGTCCGAAAGGTGCGCCACCACGGTGCGCCGACGCACCACCCCGTCCTTCCCGGCACCGGCTCGGTGCCGTCCTGCGCGCCCGAGCGGGCGCACGACCTGGAGAACACGACTTGTCCTCAGCACTGCCCGCGCTGCCCAGGCCGCGCCTGAGCCGGCCCGCCTGGCTCTCCCCGTCCGTCGCCCGCACCGAGGTGCTCGCCGGCCTCGTCGTCGCCCTGGCGCTCATCCCCGAGGCGATCAGCTTCTCCATCCTCGCCGGGGTCGACCCGCGGGTGGGGCTGTTCTCCTCGTTCGTGATGGCCGTGGTCATCGCCTTCACCGGCGGCCGCCCGGCGATGATCACCGCGGCGACCGGCGCCATCGCCCTGGTGGTGGCGCCGCTGGCCCTCGAGTACGGCGTGGAGTACCTGTTCGCCGCCGTCGTCCTCGGTGGCGTGTTCCAGGTCGCGCTCGGCCTGGTCGGGTTCGCCCGGCTGATGCGGTTCATCCCGCGCAGCGTCATGGTCGGCTTCGTCAACGCGCTCGCCATCCTCATCTTCACCGCGCAGCTGCCCCAGCTGACCGACGTCCCGTGGGCCGTCTACCCGATGGTCGCCGCCGGTCTGGCGATGATCTTCCTGCTGCCCCGGCTGACCAAGGCCGTGCCGGCCCCGCTGGTCTCGATCGTGGTGCTGACCGTGCTGACCGTCGCCGCCGGCATCGCCGTGCCGAACGTGGGCGGCGAGGGCGAGCTGCCCGACAGCCTGCCGCTGCTGGGCATCCCCGCGGTCCCGTTCGACCTCGAGACGCTGATGATCATCGCTCCCTACGCCCTCGGCGTCGCCTTCGTCGGGCTGATGGAGTCGCTGATGACGGCGAAGCTGGTCGACGACATCACCGACACGGGTTCGAACAAGACCCGCGAGTCCTGGGGCCAGGGCACCGCGAACATCGCCTCGGGCCTCTTCGGTGGCATGGGTGGCTGCGCGATGATCGGCCAGACCATGATCAACGTGAAGTCCGGCGCCCGGACCCGGCTGTCGACCTTCCTCTCCGGCGTCTTCCTGCTCGTCCTGGTCGTCGCCCTGGGCGACATCGTGGCGATCATCCCGATGGCCGCGCTGGTCGCGGTGATGATCTTCGTGTCGATCGCCACCTTCGACTGGCACAGCCTGCGGACCATCCACCGGATGCCGAAGAGCGAGACCGCGGTGATGCTCACGACCGTCGCCGGGACGCTGCTCACCCACAACCTCGCCATCGGCGTAGGCGCCGGCGTCCTGCTGGCCTGCGTGCTCTTCGCCCGTCGCGTCGCCCACCTCGCCGAGGTCACCAGCGTCACCGACCCCGACGGCGGCACCCGGGTGTACCGCGTGCACGGCGCGCTCTTCTTCGCCTCCAGCAACGACCTGTACACCCAGTTCGACTACGCCGGTGACCCGGAGAAGATCGTCATCGACCTGACCGACGCGCACGTCTGGGACGCCTCGACCGTGGCCGCGCTGGACGCGATCACGCACAAGTACGAGACCCGGGGCAAGCAGGTGGAGATCGTCGGCCTGACTGGCCACTCCGCGGCCCGGTTCGACCGGCACACCGGCCAGCTCACCGGGGCGCACTGATGCGGCCGGCCACCGCCTCCGCCGGCGGTGGGCTGATGCAGATCGGACAGGTCGCCGAGCGCACCGGGCTGAGCCTGCGCACCATCCGGTTCTACGAGGAGAACGGCCTCGTCGTCCCCACCGCACGCACCGACGGCGGTTTCCGCCTCTACAGCGAGGCCGACGTCGCCCGCTTCGAGGTGATCAAGCGGATGAAGCCGCTGGGCTTCACCCTCGAGGAGATGCACGAGCTGCTCACCCTGCTCGCCGACCTGGCGCGGGGGGAGGGGGACCGCGCGCAGCTGCTGGACCGCCTCCGGAGGTTCCACGAGGCGGCCACCGCCCGGGTGACCGCGCTGCGCGAGCAGCTGGCGGTGGCCGAGGGGTTTGCCGAGAGCCTGACCGGACACCTGGCCGCCAACGGCTGACGCACTCCCCGGGCGGCCGGGCATTCCCGGCCGCCCGGGTGAGAATCCTCGCGGGTAACCGCGGGAGGGGCCGGGTAGGCGCGCAGGCAGGCCGGCAGCGTGGCGCTCCGCCGTGCGCCGCCAGCTCACCGCACCCCATCGAGGAGGACCCCGCATGGCCACCGTGCCCACCATCCCCCTGAACAACGGCGTCGAGATCCCGCAGCTGGGCTTCGGCGTCTTCCAGATCAAGCCCGAGGACACCGTCGAGGCCACCCGCACCGCTCTCGAGGTCGGCTACCGGCACATCGACACCGCCGAGATGTACGGCAACGAAGCCGAGGTCGGCGAGGCCGTCCGCCAGTCCGGCGTCCCGCGTGAGGAGGTCTTCGTGACCTCCAAGCTGAACAACGGCTTCCACGCCCGCGACGCCGCGCTGAAGGCGTTCGACGGCACCATGGAGGCGCTGGGGTTCGACTACCTGGACCTGTTCCTCATCCACTGGCCGCTGCCGGGCATCGACGTCGACTACGTCGAGACCTGGAAGGCGATGGAGGAGATCTACCGGTCCGGCCGGGTCAAGGCCATCGGCGTCTCCAACTTCAACGCCCACCACCTGCGCCGGCTCTTCTCCGAGACCGAGATCCGCCCGGTGGTGAACCAGATCGAGGTGCACCCGTACTTCGCGCAGAACGACCTGCGGGCGTTCAACGCCGACCACGAGATCCGCACCGAGGCCTGGGCCCCGATCGCGCAGGGCAAGGTGCTCGACGACCCGACCCTCATCCGGATCGGTGAGCGGTACGGCAAGAGCCCGGCGCAGGCGACGCTGCGCTGGCACATCCAGCGGGGCGACATCGTCTTCCCGAAGTCGGTCACCCGCAGCCGGGTCGAGGAGAACTTCGACCTGTTCGACTTCGAGCTCACCGACGACGACATGCGTGAGATCGACGGCCTGGACCGCGCCGACGGTCGCAACGGCCCGAACCCGGACGACTTCAACTACATCCCCAGCTGAGGAAGGACCCCGTCCTCCTCACCCCTCGCAGGCTCGGGGTGAGCCTCTGGACGGGGCCTGACCGTTCCAGCGCCTCACCAGCGGCCGTCGTCCCTTCGGGGACGGCGGCCGCTGGTGCGTCCGGCGTCAGTCGGTGGTGACGAAGTCGATGAGCTCCTCGACCCGGCCGATCAGCGTCGGCTCCAGGTCGGTCCACACCTTGACCCGGGCCAGGATGCGCTGCGCCCACACGTAGCCGGTGTCGTCCTCCCAGCCCAGTCGCTTGCAGACGCCGGTCTTCCAGTCCTCGCCCCGGGGCACCGTCGGCCAGACCTCGATCCCGACGACGGACGGCTTGACCGCCTGCCAGATGTCGATGAACGGGTGGCCGACGACGAGCGCGTGGTCGCCGGTGATCTGCGCCGCGATCCGGGACTCCTTGGACCCGGTGACCAGGTGGTCGACGAGCACGCCCAGCCGCCGTCCCGACGACGGGCGGAACTCCTTCACGATGCCCGGCAGGTCGTCGACGCCGTGCAGCGGCTCGACGACGACGCCCTCGATCCGCAGGTCGTGGCCCCAGACCTTCTCCACCAGCTCGGCGTCGTGCTTGCCCTCGACGTAGATCCGCCCCTCGCGGGCGACCCGGGCGCGGGCGCCGACGACGTAGGTCGAGCCGGAGGCGCTGCGCTGCGGGCCCGAGGGTGCGTTCTGCTTCGGCCGCACCAGCACGACCGGCCGGCCGTCGACCCAGAAGCCGGGCCCGAGCGGGTAGGCGCGGACCTTTCCGAACCGGTCCTCGAGGTGGACGACATCCTTCTCGCACCGGACGACGGCGCCGACGAACCCGCTGCTGGGGTCCTCGACGACGACGTCCTTCAGCGCCTCGACCTGCGGGGAGGGCTTCTTCTGGGTGCGCGGGTGGACGAGGTTGTCGTACGGCGAACGAGGAGGCACGCCCTCCATGCTGTGCGCCGCACCGCCGGGTCGGGTGGACGACACGCCCGGTCGCCGTCCGAGCACCTGACGCCCGGGCGTGTCGCCCACCCGGGCTGCAGTCACTGGTCAACGCCCCTCGCAAGCGGCTCACCTGCGGAGACGAGGGTGGGTCGAGTGATGCTGGGGCGGAGACGTCCCGCGCTCGCGCGTGTCGATCATGGAGCGACCGTTTTCGTGCCGGGTGCGTGGGCAGATCTCTGTGCGACGACACGTCCCCGAACTTGAGGAGAACGGAACCATGATCGGCACCGACACCCTCGACCGCGTGATCGGCGCAGACGTCTACGACGCCGACGGCGACAAGATCGGCACCGCTTCCGAGGTGTACCTCGACGACCAGTCCGGCCAGCCGGAGTGGGTCACCGTGAAGACCGGCCTCTTCGGCACCAAGGAGTCCTTCGTCCCGATCGCGGACGCGGACCTGACCGGTGACGGCGTCCGCGTCCCGGTGAGCAAGTCCCAGGTCAAGGACGCGCCGAAGATCGACACCGACGGGCACCTCTCCCCCGAGGAGGAGCAGGAGCTCTACCGGTACTACGGCACCGGCCGCGGCACGACCACCACCGACACCACCCGTACGGAGACGGCCGGTACCGCGGGCACCGCGGACGCCAACCGGCACGGGACCGTCGGCCACGACACCTCCGGCCCGACCACCGACGACGCCATGACGCGCTCGGAGGAGCGCCTCAACGTCGGCACCCGGCGGGAGGAGAGCGGCCGCGCCCGACTCCGCAAGTACGTGGTCACCGAGAACGTGACCGAGACCGTCCCCGTGTCGCACGAGGAGGTCCGGGTCGAGCGCGAGCCGATCACCGACGCCAACCGCGGCAAGGCCACCGACGGCCCGGCCATCTCCGAGGAGGAGCACGAGGTGACGCTGCACGCCGAGCGCCCGGTCGTGGAGAAGGAGGCAGTGCCGGTCGAGCGCGTGCGCCTGGACACCGAGACGGTCACCGAGCAGCAGCAGGTGAGCGACGAGGTGCGCAAGGAGCAGATCGACACCGACGGCGGGGACACCACCCGCCGCTGATCCACCCTGAGCCAGCACAGCGCCCGCCCCGGCCGTTCGGGGCGGGCGCTGTGTCGTCCGGGGGGGGCGGGTCAGCTAGTTGCAGGCAGCTCGTCGGCGGCCGCGCCGACGATCAGCGGGTCGGGGGCCCCGACGACCTCGACGTCCTTGTCGGTGTAGTCGAAGCGGTGCAGCACGTGCTGCATCGCACCGAGTCGGGCGCGCTTCTTGTCGTTGCTCTTGACCACCGTCCACGGCGCGTGCTCGGTGTCGGTGTGCAGGAACATCGCCTCCTTCGCCTCGGTGTAGGCGTCCCACCGGTCCAGCGAGGCGAGGTCGGTGGGGGAGAGCTTCCACTGCCGCACCGGGTCGATCTGCCGGACGATGAACCGGCTCCGCTGCTCGCCACGGGTCACCGAGAACCAGAACTTGACCAGGTGGATGCCGGACTCGACGAGCATCCGCTCGAACTCCGGGGCCTGGCGCATGAACAGCCGGTACTCCTCGGGCGTGCAGTAGCCCATCACCCGCTCGACGCCGGCCCGGTTGTACCAGGACCGGTCGAACAGCACGATCTCCCCGGCGGCGGGCAGGTGCTGCACGTAGCGCTGGAAGTACCACTGCGACTGCTCGCGCTCGGACGGCTTGTCCAGCGCCACCACCCGGGCGCCCCGCGGGTTCAGGTGCTCGGTGAACCGCTTGATCGTGCCGCCCTTGCCGGCAGCGTCCCGGCCCTCGAACACGATGACCATCTTCTGGCCGGTGTCCTTCACCCAGCCCTGCAGCTTCAGCAGCTCGATCTGCAGCAGGCGCTTGCGGATCTCGTACTCGCGGCGCTGCAGCCGCTCGTCGTACGGGAAGCCCTCGCGCCAGGAGTCGACCCGGTTGCCCTCGGGGTCGAAGAGCTCGCGGTCGTCGTCCCAGTCCTCGTCGCTGTTGGTGTCGGGGAGCGCGTTGAGCCGCCACTGCGACAGGTCGAGCACGGACGAGGGTGCTGGTCGGGTGTCCATGTCCCGATCCTCACCCGAACTGCCCCGGTGGTTCCACGTGGAACGGTCGGTCTCGTTCACCGGCACAGCGCGGCGGCCCGGACCTGCCGCAGGTGCTCGATGAGAACGTCGCCGACCCGGCCCCAGGTGCGGCCCTCCACCGAGGGCCGTGTCCGGAGGGCGGCCGCCGCGAGCGCCGCCGGGTCGTCCCGCAACCCGGCGACGATCGCGGCCAGCACCTGCGGGTCGTCGCCGGCCCACAGCCAGCCGTTCTCCCGGTGCCGCACCAGGTCCAGCGGCCCGCCGGACGCGGCGACGACCGCGGGCACCCCCGCGGCGAGCGCCTCCTGCACCGCCTGGCAGAACGTCTCGTCCGCCCCGGGGTGCACGAACAGGTCCAGCGAGGCGACGACGGCGCCGAGGTCCGCCCCACCCAGCTGGCCGAGGAAGCGGGCCCGCGGCATCGCCCTGGTCAGCGCCCGCCGCTGCGGACCGTCGCCGACCACGACCAGTCGCACCGCGGGCAGCTCGCTGACCGGGCCGAGCAGGTCCAGCCGCTTCTCCAGTGCCAGGCGGGCGACCACGCCCACCAGCAGCTCGCCGCCGGGCGCCAGCTCGGCGCGCAACGCGGGGTCACGCCTGGTCGGGCAGAACTGCTCCAGGTCCACCCCTCGTGGCCAGAGCGCCACCGGGCCGATCCCGTGCCGTCGCAGCTCGGCCGCCGTCGGCGAGGAGGGGGCGAGCGTCAGGTCGGCGGTGCCGTGCACGGTGCGCAGGAAGCGCCAGGCGGCGGCCGGTCCGCCCGGCAGTCGGTAGCGCTGGGCGAAGGCGGCGAGATCGGTCTGGAACACCGCCACGGACGGCACACCCAGGCTGCGGGCGGCCCGGGCCGCGGCCAGGCCGAGCACGGCAGGGGACGCGAGGTGGACGACGTCCGGCGCCAGCCGCCGCAGGACCGGGGTGAGGTCGCCGGTGGGGCGGGCCAGCTGCAGCTGCCGGTACCTCGGCAGGCGCATCGCCGGCACGGTGACCACCTGCACCCGGGCGCCGCAGCGGGACTCGTAGTCGGCCCCCGACGGCGCCAGCACCACCGGGTCGTGCCCCCGCACGGCGAGGTGGTCGACCAGCCGCAGGACGGAGTTCACCACCCCGTTGACGGCCGGGAGGAAGGTCTCCGCGACCACCAGGACGCGCATCCCCGGCGCGCCGGGCACGGCCACGGTGGCCGGGTCGGCGGGCACCGCCTCACGCAGCACGGGAGGCTTCCCGGGGTGCCGGCACGACCCGCCGGACGGGGGCCCGCAGCCGGCGCGGGTGCGCGGCGACGACCGGTGCGCGCGACTCGGTGACCGCGGCGACCGCGTACTCCGCCAGCGCGGCGAGCTCCCGGCGGCTCGCCTCCGCCGGGTCCAGCGCCGGCAGCAGGTGGACCTCCACGACCAGGCCCCGCGCGGCGACCACCCGCGCCACGCTGCGCCACAGCGGCTCGTCGGCCAGGTAGCCGGCGAGCGCAGTGGCCTCCCCGTCGGCCAGCCGGTACCGGACGGCGACCGGGCACACCGGGGCGGCGGCGTCGACCGCGGCCTGGAAGAAGGCGGGGCGGAACCGCTCCAGCTCCACCCCGCAGGACGTCGTCCCCTCCGGGTGGACCGTCACCGTCGCGCCGGCCCGCAACGCCGCTGCGGCCTGCGCCACGGCGCCCGGCAGGGTGCGGATCCGGCCGCGGTCGAGCAGCACCAGGCCGGCCCGGCGGGCCAGCCCACCCACGAGCGGCCACTCGCCCACCTCCCGCTTGGCCACCGGCAGACCGGGGACGACGGTGAGCATCGCCAGGTCGTCGACCCAGGACACGTGGTTGCTGACAACCAGGTGCCCGGGGCCGTGCCCGGGACCGGTGCGGGGCCAGCCGACCGGGGAGGGGTGCACCTCGACGCGCACCCCGACCGCGGTCAGCACCCGGGCCGCGGCGCAGACGAGGATGCGGCGGCGGCCGCGGGCGCTGACCGCCGGCGCGCGCAGCGACGCCGCCCCCGCGCCGGCGAGCGCGCCGGCCAGCCGCAGCCAGCGGCGGCGCCGGGTGGCCGGGTCCACGGTGGCGGCCGGGTCACCGGCGCAGGCCGACGTGCAGGTGCTGACCGGCAGCCAGACGCTCACCGGGCACCTCCGGTGAGGCGGCCGAGCACCGGGCGGGGGACGTCGGCGAGGCCGAGCAGCACGTAGAAGTCCGCCGTGCCGAAGGCGGGGTCCCAGGCCGGCCGCCCGCACACCCGCGCGCCCAGCTTCAGGTAGGCGCGCAGCAGCGGCGGGACCACCAGCCGGGCCGGCCGGGGCGGGGACTCGACGTCGAAGGGCAGGTGCGGCACGACCCGCAGGGAGGCGGGGGCCAGGTGCCGGCCGCGGACCAGGTCCCACACCCCGGCGGCGGTCGCGCCGCCGTCGGACAGCGACACGGAGGCGCAGCCCGCCAGGTGGGTCGCGCCCCGGTCGAGCACGTACCGGGCGACGCCGGCCCACAGCCGGGTGATCACGGCGCCGCTGCGGTGGGCGGGGTGCACGCAGCTGCGGCCGGCCTCGACGAGTCCGGGGCGCAGCGCCGCGTGCCGGTCGAGGTCGAACTCGCCGGCGGAGTAGCTGCGGCCCGCGGCGGCGGCGCTCTCGGGCGGCAGCAGCCGGTAGGTGCCGACCACCTCGCCGGTCCGCTCGTCGCGGACCAGCAGGTGGTCGCAGAGCTCGTCCCACTCGTCGACGTCCCGGCCGGTGGCGGCGCCCGCCGGGCCCAGCTGGGCGCCGCCTTCCACGGCGAACACCTCGTGCCGCAGGCGCTGGACGGCGACGAGGTCGGCGGCGTCGGTGGCCAGCGTGGTCGTGTAGGTGGTGGTCGTGGACCGGAGCGCGGGGAGTGGGGGGAGCGTGGTCGGGGTGGGGGTCACGGGGACACCTCGGGTGCCGGGAGGCCCCTGGGCGGGGCCCGGACGCCGCCAGGTTCAGCGGGCGAGGTGTCCGTCGAGTGGCCGCGGCCTGGCGCGTCCCCGTCGGGACGGCGAATCCCGGCCGGGGAGTCACCCGGCCGGGGGACGCTTCAGTCCCGGGCGGGCCCCGCCGACCCGGCGGGGTACTCCCGCAGCGGCACCTCGCCGGCGGCCCACGCGGCGAGGATCGGCTCGACGATCCGCCAGGACTCCTCGGCCTCCGCGTCGCTGATGGACAGCGTCGCGTCGCCGGCGGCCATCTCCCGGAGCAGCAGGCCGTAGGCCGACAGCGGGTTCGGTGACAGCCCGATGTCCAGGGCGTGGCGCTCCAGGTCGAACGGGTCGTCGGCGCCGTTGAGGTTGATCTCCACGGTGATGTGGTCGGGGTCGAAGCGCATCCGCAGCACGTCGGGCTGCGGCTGCTCGTGCGCGAAGGCCAGGTGCGGCACCGGCTTGAACCAGACCGCGATCTCCTGCCGGCCCTCGCCCAGCGCCTTGCCGGTGCGCAGCCGGAACGGCACCCCGGCCCACCGCCAGTTGTCGATGGTGACCGTGTACTCGGCGTAGGTCTCGGTCTCCCGCGCGGGGTCGACCCCGTCCTCGCTGGTGTAGTCGGGCAGCTCGCGGCCCTCGACGGTGCCGGCGGTGTAGCGGGCCCGCACGGTGTCCCGGGTCATGTCGGCCGGGGGGCGCACCGCCCGCAGCACGTCGGCCTTGCGGGCGGACAGGCTGGGGCCGTCGACCGCCAGCGGCGGCTCCATCGCGATCAGCGCCAGCTGCTGCAGCAGGTGGTTCTGCAGCATGTCCCGCAGCGCGCCGGCGGTGTCGTAGTAGCCCGCCCGCCCTTCCAGGCCCAGCGTCTCGTCGAAGACGATCTCGACCCGCTCGACGTGCCCGGCGTTCCACACCGGCTCGAACAGCCGGTTGGCGAAGCGCAGACCCAGGATGTTCAGCACCGTCTGCATCGCCAGGAAGTGGTCGGTGCGGAAGACGCGGTCCTCGGGCACCAGCCGGTGCAGCACAGCGTTCAGCTCGCGGGCGTCGGCCAGGTCCCGGCCGAAGGGCTTCTCGACGGCGATGGAGGTGCCCTCGGGCAGGTCGACCTCGGTGAGCGCCTGCAGCGTGGGCAGGAAGACGGTGTTGGGCAGTGCCAGGTACACGACCGGGCGGCCCTCGGCCCGGTCCAGCGCACGCCGCAGGTCGGCGGGCTCGGTGACGTCGCCCTGCTGGTACCCCAGCCGGGCCACCAGTCGGTCCCGGACCTCCTCCGGCACGTGCCCGGCGTGCTCGGCGAGCCGTTCCCGGGCCCAGCCGCGGTACTCGTCGTCGGACCACTCCTGCCGGCCCACCGCCAGCAGGTCGAGTTCGGCGTCGACCGCCTGGCCGTCGGCGGCGTCGAACAGCTCGGCCAGCCCGGGGAGGAGGAGGCGACCGGTCAGGTCACCCCGGCCGCCGAGCACCACGAAGGTCACACGCATGCAGACGCCCTGCCCAGGGGGTGACGTCCTGAACCCCGCCGTACGCCGGGGGCTCAGCCCGCGCGGCGGACCGCGAGCAGCAGGCCCTTGCCGACGGCGGGGACGGTCGAGGTGAGTCGTGGGTCGGCCTCGATCCGGCCACGGACGTCGGCGACCTGGTCGGGGTGGGAGAGCACGTTGTCGATGGCGAGCAGGCCACCAGCGCGCAGCACCCGCACCGGGTGGGGCCACCAGTCCGCGTACCGGGAACTGTCGGCGTCCAGGAAGACGACGTCCTGGACGCCGTCGGGCAGCCGGCGCAGCACGTCGCCGCCGTCGGCGCAGCGGAGCTCGACGTGCTCCGCCAGGCCGACGCGGGCCAGGTTCGCGGCGGCCGCCTGCTGCCCGTCGGCGTCGATGTCCACGGAGAGGACCGTGCCGTCGTGCTCCTGCACCGCGCGGGCCAGCCACAGCGTGGAGAAGCCGTTGGAGGTGCCGATCTCCAGCACCCGCCCGGCGCCCATGGCCTGGACGACCACCGCGAGCAGCGCCGCCGCGTCGGGGCTCAGGTTGCGCGGCCGCTTCGCGGGGTTCGCCCGGTCGGCGTCGAGGCGGGCGCCCTCCTCGTGGAGTGCGCGGACGACGTCGTCGAACTCCTCGGTCACGGCGACCGTCCTATCCTGTAGCGCGCACGTCGGTCACGGCGGCCCTGCCCAGGGCGACGACCCGGTCGGCCCAGACGGCGAGCAGGTCCTGGTCGTGGCTGATCGCCAGCACGCCCAGCCGCCCGGCGGCCACCTCCTCCCGGACGACGCCGACCAGCGCCGCCGCCGTCGACGCGTCGAGCATCGCGGTCATCTCGTCGCACACCAGGTAGCGCGGCTGCGCGGCGAGGGCCCGGGCCAGGCAGGCCCGCTGCAGCTGCCCGTCGCTGACCTCGTGCGGCCGGCGCGCCAGCAGGTCGGCCGTCAGCCCCACCCGCTCGGCCAGCTCCGCGGTGCGTGCCTCCCGGGCCGGCGCGCCGCGCCGGCCGGCGGTGGGCAGGCCGCGCAGCCGCAGTGGCTCGGCGATCACGTCGCGCAGCCGCAGCCGGGCGTCGACCGACCGGCGCGGTGACTGGAACACCATGCCGACGGCGGTGCGCAGCTCGGGCGGCCGGGCGTACCGGACGCCGCCGGCCACGACCCCGTCGACGGCGACGGTGCCCTGCTGCGGCGTGAGCAGCAGCGCGGCGACCCGGGCCAGCGTCGTCTTGCCGGTGCCACTCGGCCCGGCCAGCCCGACCACCTCACCGCGGGCCACGTGCAGGTCGACGCCGTGCAGCACCGGGTGGTCCGGTTCGTAGCCGGCGGTGACGCCGGTGAGGGTCAGCACCGGACACCCGCCGGGGGCCGGCAGCGGCTGGTGCGTGCCCCGGACACGTGCACCCGGTCGCCGCCGTCGCAGGCCCCGCTGTCCGGCCGGCGGGCGTGCCAGGCGCAGCCGGGCGGCAGGTCGGTGAGCGTCGGTGCGGTGCCGGGGATCGGGATCAGCCCGCCGGCAGGCAGCGCGCCCAGCAGCGCCCGGGTGTAGTCGTGCGCCGGGTCGCCGAGCACCGCCGCGGCCGGGCCGGTCTCCACCAGCCGGCCGGCGTACATGACGGCGACGTCGTCCACCAGCTCCGGGGAGCGCTGCAGCGCGCCGAGGTCGTGGGTGATGAGCAGGACGGCGGTGCCCCGGTCGGCCACCGACCGGAGCAGGCGCAGCGTGCGGTCGACCAGCGGCCGGTCCAGCCCGGCGGTCGGCTCGTCGGCCAGCACGACGTCGGGGTCCCCGGCCAGCGCGAGCGCCACGACCACCCGTTGCGCCATGCCGCCGGACAGCTCGTGCGGGTACCGGTCGAGGTCGGCCGGGTCGAGCCCCACCCGGGTGGCCAGCACGTCGGCGCGGTACCGCCGATCGGCGTCCGGGGTCAGCTCGGCGACGGTCTCCTCCAGCTGCGACCGTACGGTGCGCACCGGGGTGAGCGCGGTCGCCGCGCTCTGCGGCACGAGCGCCACCCGGCGTCCCCTGATGCTGCGGCGCAGCACCCGCCCCGGGGCGCTGAGCACGTCGACCTCCCCGGCCAGCACCGCCGCGCCGCTGACCTCCGTGCCGGGCGGCAGCAGGCGCAGCAGCGCCGCGGCCAGCACCGACTTGCCGCAGCCGCTCTCCCCGACCAGGGCCAGCACCCGGCCGGGGACGAGGTCGAAGGAGACGTCGGTGGCCGCGTGCACGGCGGCCCGTCCGCGGCGCCCCGTGGGGAACCGGACGGTGAGCCCGGAGACGGCGAGCGCCGGCGCGGTCACAGCCGGGCTCCGGCCCGCTCGGGCAGCGCGGTGCGGTCGCGCAGCGCCGACCCCACGGCGGCGACGGCGAGGGTGGCGAGCACCAGGCCGAGCGCGGGGAACACCAGCGTCCACCAGCCGCCGAGCAGCAGCGAGCTGCGCGCCTCCTGGAGCAGGGTGCCCAGGCTGGCCGCGTGCGGGGGCAGGCCCAGCCCGAGGAAGCTCAGGGTCGACTCGTGCCACACGGCGTGCGGCAGCAGCAGCACGGCGGCGACCAGCGCCTGGGGGGCTGCTGCGGGCAGCAGGTGCCGCTGCACCACCCGCCAGCGGGTCGCGCCACCCAGCAGCGCGGCGTCCACGTGCTCCCGGTCGCGCAGCGACAGCACCTCCGCGCGGACGATCCGGGCCACCTGGGTCCAGTGGGTGAGCGCGATCGAGGCGATGATCGCCACCAGGCTGCCCCGGAACAGCGCCACCAGCACGATGCCCAGCAGCAGGTGCGGCACGGCGTTGACCGCGTCGACCACCCGCATGGCCACCCGGTCTACCGAGCCCCCGGCGGCGGCGGAGAGCGCGCCGACCAGGGCGCCGATCAGCACCGACAGCACCGCGCAGACGACGGCGATGAGCAGCGAGATCCGCAGCCCGGCCGCGGTGCGGACGAACAGGTCCCGCCCGGCCGAGTCGGTGCCGAACAGGTGCTCGAAGGAGGGGGCCTGCCGGGCGGCGGCGAAGTCGGTGACCCGGTCGTCGACGCCGGCGATCCACGGGACGAGCAGCGCGTAGCCGGCCAGCAGGGCGATCACGGCCAGCCCGGTGAGCAGGCGGCGGTCAGCCATCCGCGGCCACCCGCGGGTCGAGCAGCACGTAGGCGGCGTCGGCGAGCAGCGAGCCCAGCAACACCGCCGCGGTGGTGAGCAGGGTCAGCACCGCCAGCAGCGGGAAGTCCAGCTGGACGGCGGAGGTGACCACCGCCTGCGCCACCCCCGGCCAGCTGAAGACCTCCTCGACCAGCACGGCGCCGACCACCAGCTCGGGCAGCCGCGCGCCGAGCAGGGTGACGAACGGCAGCAGCGCCGTCGGCAGCGCGTGCCGCACCACCACCGTGGGCTCGGCCAGCCCGCGGGCCCGGGCGGCGACGACGGCGTCGTCGGCGAGCGCGGCGAGCACCGACTGGCGCACGTTGAGCAGCAGCCAGGGCAGCTGGGAGGCGGCCAGCACGGTGGCGGGCAGCACCAGGTGCCGGGCCACCTGGCCGGCGGAGAGCTCGGCGCCGGCGTCGGTCAGGCCGGCGACCGGCAGCCAGGACAGGCCGATGGCGAACAGCGCGACCGCGCCCAGCGCCACGACGAACGGCGGCACCGCCTGCAGCAGCAGGCAGACCGGGGTGACCACCCGGTCGACCCAGCCGCCGCGCCGGGCCGCGCTCCACGTGCCCAGCACCAGGGCGGCGACGACGGCGAGGCCGAGCGCGACCGTGACCAGCAGCAGCGTCCAGGGCAGCCGCTCGGCGAGCACCTCCCCGACCGGCTGGCCGAAGGACCGGGAGGTGCCGAGGTCTCCGGTGAGCAGCCCGCCGACCCAGTCGGCGTACTGCTGCCACCAGGGCCGGCCGGTGCCCAGCTCCTCGGCGATCCGGGCCTGGGCCTCCTCGCTGGCGGTCAGGTACCGATCGCCGAGGTAGCCGACCAGCGGGTCGAACGGGGAGGCGGCGGCGAGGGCGAAGACGCCGCCGGAGACGACGGCGAGCACCGGCAGGACGAACAGCAGCCGTCGGCGGGCCAGCCGCCCGGCCGCGCGCCACCGCGCCCGCCGCGGCTGCCGGGGGCGGGGCGCGGTGGCGGGCGGCGGAGGGGCGGCGACCCGTGGGGCCGGGAGGTCGGTGAGGGTCACCCGTCGCGCCGCCACTCGGCCAGGTTCCACCACGGTCCCCAGCTCACGCCGTGGGAGTGCGGCTCCAGCACCGGCTCGGTGCCGGTCCAGCCGCCGTCGCGCGCCACGTAGACGTGCTCGAGGAAGACCAGCACGACCGCGGGCGGGTCGGCGACCAGCTGGCGCTGCACCTCGCGGTAGGCGTCGACCCGGACGTCGTCGTCGGTGCTGCGCCGGGCCTCGTCGAGTGCGGCGTCCACGGTGGGGTTGCGGTAGTCGGCCGGGTTGTCGAACGGCCCGCCCACGCCGTCGGCGGTGAAGGAGGAGTGCAGCGCGTTGTACAGCTGGGTGTCCGGGTCGTAGGGGACGTCGCCGCCGCCGAGCAGCGAGGCGTCGACCGGGATGCGCGGCCGGAACTGCGGCCGGTCCACCGCCTCCAGGTCGACCTCCACGCCGACCTCCAGGGCGTCGGAGGCGAAGGCCTGGGCGAGGTCGCGGCGCAGCGTCTCCTCCGGGAAGTACATGACGGTGAACTCCGCCCGCTGCCCGTCGCGCACCCGGACCCCGTCCGGCCCGGGCACCCAGCCGGCCTCGTCCAGCACCCGCCGGGCCTCGTCCGGGTCGTGCGCGAACACCGCCGAGGGCTCGGCGTACTCGCCGAAGACGGCCGGCACGAAGGTCGACGCCGCCTCGCCGTGGCCGCCGAGCACCGACTCGACGATGGCGTCGCGGTCGACGGCGAGGTTGAGCGCCCGCCGCACGGCCGGGTCGCCGGTGACCGGGTTGCCGGCCGGCATCGACACCGCGCGCCAGTCGGCCGACGGGTGGCCGATCACGGTGAGGCCGTCCTCGTCGGCGAGGGTGTCGGCCAGCAGCGGGGGCAGCGTGGTCCCGTCGAACTCCCCGGAGGCCATGCGCTGGGCGCGGGTGTTGTCGTCGGGCACGTAGACCACGACCAGCTCGTCGACCTCGGGGGCGCCGTCCCAGTGGTCGGGGTTGGCCTGGAAGACGGTCCGGTCCCCGCGCCGCTCGGTGAGCACGAACGGGCCGGTGCCGACGGGGGCGGTGTTCAGCTCGGACTCCTCGGCCGGGCCGGGGGTGGCCAGGGCCTCGGCCGGGGCGATGCCCAGCAGCAGCTTGGAGGGGAAGGGCACGTAGGAGTAGGCCAGCCGGAAGACCACGGTCTGCGGGTCGACCGCCTCGACGCTCTCCACCATCGCGTAGTTGCTGGCGATCGGGGAGGCCGACGCCGGGTCGAGCACGGCCTGGTACGTGGCGACGACGTCCTCGGCGTCGAACGCCGTCCCGTCGCTGAAGGTGACCCCCTCGCGGAGCGGGACGGTCCACTCGGTGGCGTCCTCGTTGCCCTGCGGCAGCTCGGTGGCCAGCGCCGGCTCCAGCTCCGGGATGCCCGCCCCGCCGCCGGCGAGGCGGACCAGGCCGTCGTAGACCCGGGAGTACCCGGTCTCGCCGTGCCCCGCGACCGGGTTGAACGACTCGGGCTCGTAGGCGTCGGCCAGGACCAGCCGGTCGGTGCTCTCGGCGGCCGCCGTGGCGTCCCCGCTGCCGGGCGCGGTGCACCCGGTCAGGACGGCGCCGGCGAGGAAGACGAGGGGGACGCGCGAGCGCACGAGGGCTCCGTTCAGCGGGTGGTCGGGGCTTGCTGCGAACGACTCGCAAGAACCTAACTCTTGCGAGCGGTTCGCAACAAACCCGCAGACGTCGCGCAGGTGAACAGTGCCGGCGGCGACCTCAGGGCAGGGCGACGCCGTCCAGGTACCGCCAGGCGCCGTCCTCCCGGGTGAACCGGCTGGCCTCGTGCTGGCTGCCGGCCGCGTCGTCGACGACGTACGAGGCGCGGAACTCCACCGTCCCCTCGGTGGCGAACAGCGCACCGCCGGTGGTGCGGAGCACCTCCAGGCCGGCCCAGCGGACCTCCGGGTCGAGCTCGAGCGCGCGCGGGCGGGTGCTGGAGTGCCAGGTGGCCAGCAGGTACGCCGGGTCGCCGACGGCGAAGGCGCTGTACCGGGAGCGCATGAGCTGCTCGGCGGTCGCCGCGCTGGTGGTGCCCTCCTGCCGCAGGCCCTCGTGCAGCCGGCCGCAGCACTCGGCGTAGGGCAGGCCGGAGCCGCACGGGCAGCGTCGGGGTGCCACGGCCCGGACCCGGCTCAGACCTGCAGCGTCGACCCGGCGGCGGCGATGTGCTCCTCCACCGCCGCCAGCTCGTCGTCGGTGAGGTCGGGGCCCGCGGTGGCGGCGAGGTTCGCCTCCAGCTGGGCGACGCTGCTCGCGCCGATCAGCGCGGTGGTGACCCGCTCGTCGCGGACCGCCCAGCGCAGCGCGAGCTGGGCCAGGCTCTGCCCGCGTGCGGCGGCGATGGCGTCCAGCGCCCGGGCGCGGGCGACCAGGTCGTCGGTGACGTCGTCGGTGGAGAGGTAGGCGCTGCGGGTGGCCCGGGAGCCCTCCGGGATGCCGCCGAGGTACCGGTCGGTGAGCCGGCCCTGCGCGAGCGGGGAGAAGACCGCCACCCCCGCGCCGACCTCGGCGGCGGTGTCGAGCAGCTCGCCCTCCGGGCGCCGGTCGAACATCGAGTAGCGCGGCTGGAGCAGCAGCACCGGGGTGCCCAGGTCGGCGAGGATCCCAGCCGCCTCGCGCAGGTCGGCCGGGTCGTAGTTGGACAGCCCCACGTAGAGCGCCTTGCCCGCGCGGACGGCGGCGTCCAGCGCGCCCATCGTCTCCACCAGCGGCGTCTCCGGGTCGCGGCGGTGGTGGTAGAAGACGTCGACGTACTCCAGGCCCGTGCGGCGCAACGACTGGTCGAGGCTGGCCAGCAGGTACTTGCGCGACCCGCCGTCGCCGTAGGGGCCCGGCCACATGTCGTAGCCGGCCTTCGTGGCGATGAAGAGCTCGTCCCGGTACGGCGCCAGGTCGCTGCGCAGCACCTGGCCGAAGGTGGTCTCCGCGGCGCCGTAGGGCGGGCCGTAGTTGTTGGCCAGGTCGATGTGCGTGACGCCGAGGTCGAAGGCCCGTCGCAGGATCGCCCGGGCGGTCTCCAGCGGCCGGTCGGCGCCGAAGTTCTGCCACAGGCCCAGCGAGACCGGCGGCAGCAGCACGCCACTGCGCCCGGCCCGCCGGTACCGGGTCTGCTCGTAACGGTCGGGCGCGGGACGCCACGACGAATCCTGCCGGTCCTCGGTGAGCACGACGGAGAGTGTGCCGCAGGGCGCGCTCCGGGTGGTCAGGGGTGGGTGGTCAGGGGTGGGTGGTCAGCTGCGCCCCACCAGCACGGTGACCGGGGCCTCCTCGACCATCGACCCGGCGTGCGGCGCCAGCGCGGTGCGGACGTCGTCCTCGAGCTCCCGCCTGCGCTCGGGCGGAAGCTGGCCCGGGGACATCGCCGACGCGAGGTTGCCGAGCACGTGATCGGCGTCCACCGGGGCCGCGTAGCGGTGGTGCAGCACCTCGACGTCGGAGAAGCCCGCCCGGCTCAGCAGCGCCCGCCGCTCCGCGAGGGCCTCCGCGTCGGTGCCGCAGGTGCCCGGGGCCGGGCCGAATCGGCGCTCCAGCAGAGCGCGTAGGGCCCGTTGCCAGTCCTGCTCGCCGAGCCACAGGGGGGTGCCGTGGGTGATGACGGCGATGCCCCCACCGGGCCGCAGGAGCTGCCGGGCGGTGGAGAAGACGGCGGCGGCGTCCATCCAGTGCAGGGCGTTGGCCACGGTGAGCAGCCCCCAGTTCGTGCCGACCACGCCGGCGAGGCCCGGCAGGTCGTGGTCGGCGGCCAGTGCGCACACCACGTTCACCGTCCCTCCGGCCGCGAGGCGGCGGCGGAGCTGGACCAGCATGTCCGGCTCCGGGTCCAGGGCGAGCACGCCCCCGAGCCGCGCGGCCAGGCCGACGGCGACCTGCCCGGTGCCGGCGCCGAGGTCGATGGCCCGGTCCGTGGCGGTCAGCCCCAGGTGGGCGACCAGCTGGTCCAGCATCTCGCCCGGTACGTCCCTGCGGTGGTGTGCGTACGCCTCGGCCGTCGCGCCGGCGAACTGTCCGTCCATGGGGAGATGCTGACCTGTCGGAGTGCGAACCGGGTCGGATTCCGCTCTCGGCGCAGCCGCATCCGTGCTGCTCAACGGCTTGCCGCGCACGTCCTTCGAACGTATGATCGAATGCGTGAACGTGATCGCCGAGCCCGAGGCGCGGGTCTGCCCCGCCCCGCCGGTCGGGCTCGCGGCGGGCCCGCTCGGCGCGGTGCAGGCCGCGGATCGGGAGATCGCGCGCCAGACCGCCCGGCGCGCCCGTGCGGTGGCCGAGTTCGCCGCGACGCGGCCCGCCTCGGTCGACCGGGCCCAGGGTGAGCCGGGCGCGATGAGCGCCGAGCGCTGGGCGGCCCGGGCCGAGGTGCTCCGGCCGGTGAGCGAGTGGGCCGCGCAGGAGCTCGTGGTGGCGCTGTCGATCAGCGCCGAGGCGGCGGAGTCGCTGCTCGAACGGTCGCTGACGCTGGTGCACCGGCTGCCCCGGGCGCTGGACGCGCTGGACGCCGGCGCACTGCATCCCGGGCACCTGTGGCCGCTGCTGGACAAGGTCGCCCCGATCGAGGACGACGCGGTGCGCGCCGACGTCGAGGCGGCACTGCTGCAGTGGGCTGCCGGGCGGGTGACGACGCCGGCGCAGCTCGGCGCCAAGGCGCGGCGCGAGGTCCTCCGGCGCGACGCCCGGGCCGCCGCCCGCAGGCTCTCCCGTGCGATCGCCGAGCGCGGCGTGCACCTGCGGTCGGGCCGCACCGACGGCACCGCTGAGATCGCCGCGCTGCTCACCGTTCCCGAGGCGCACGCGCTCCTCCGGGCGCTGGGTGCGTACGCGGACGCGCTCGACGAACCGGGCGACCAGCGCACCCGCGGGCAGAAGATGGCCGACTGCCTGCTCGACCTTGTGCTGCGCCCCGGCGAGCGGAACATGCCGCCGGTCCAGGTGTCGCTGCACGTCGTGGCGTCCGTCGCCACGATGCTCGGCGGTGACGCGCCCGGTGAGGTCGACGGCCAGGTCGTCCCGGCCGAGGTGGTCCGCGCCCTGCTGCGCGCCCTGTCCGGCAGCGCCGCTGCGCCCGACGACGCCGCCACAGCCGACCCCGACGCGATCGACCCCTCCGCCGACGCCGCCGCCGCCGACGCCGCCGCCGCCGACGCTTCCCCTGCCCCTGCCCCTGCCCCTGCCCCTGCCCCTGCCCCTGCCCCTGCCCTTGCCCCCGCCCCTGCCGCCGCCCCGGCCGGCGGGCCCCCGACCGTCACGCTCAGCCCCGACCGCGACCGGCCGCCGGGCGGGGGGTCCGAGGAGTTCTGGCCGGACCCCGGGTGGGCCGAGTTCGAGCGTCGGGTGCTCGCCCGCTGGGCTGAGGAGGCCGCTCGGGACGCCTCACCCGACGGCGCGGAGCGACCACCATCCGCCCCCGAACCACCGACGCTCGGTCCCGAGGGTGCCGCGCCACTGCCCGGGGAGGGCTGGTGGTCGACGGCCGACCGTGCCGTGGAGCGGGCGAGCGCTGCCCTGCGCACGACGCAGGAGGTCCTCGGCCACGCCCGCCGAGCGGTCGCCGACGCCTGCCGCGCCGACGCCGCCGACGAAGCCGCCTGGCAGCACGGTCGGACCGGGCAGGTCGGCGCCGCCGCCGACGCCCTGGCCGCGCTGGAGGCGGCGAGCAGCGAGCAGCGGGCTCTGCTGGCCGACCTGCTGACCCGGACGGGCGGGGGCGGCCTCGCCGACCGGCCGCGGATCGTGCTGGCTGATGCGCTGACCGGCGCCTTCCTCGGGCTGGCCGGGCTCCCTGAGCTGCGCCGCGCCGCCTCCTGCGACGCACCTGCCTGCCGGCGGCGCCCGGCGGAGTGCACCCACGACCTGTCCGGACGGCCCGGCCTGCGCCCACCGGGCCCCACCGCCGGCTACCGGCCGGGCGCTGAGCTGGACCGGTTCGTCCGCGCCCGCGACCGCCGCTGCCGCTTCCCCGGCTGTCGCCGCAGGGTGCCCCGCGGCGGGGAGCTCGACCACGACGTCCCGTACCCGCAGGGGCCGACCAGCGCATCGAACCTGACCGGCTACTGCACCACGAACCACCGCGGCAAGCACCAGGCGCCCGGCTGGCGGCACGAGCTGGCCGCCGATGGTGCCCTCACCGTCACCACGCCCACCGGCCTGACCGCCGTCACCACCCCACCGCCGTACTGAGGGGCCGGCGGCGTCAGTCGGTGAAGCAGGCGGTGAGCGCCGCGACCATCAGCGGGACGTCCCGGGCGCTGGCCAGCTCACGTGCCGAGTGCATCGCCAGCATCGGCGCGCCGACGTCCACGGTGGCGATGCCCAGCCGGGTCGCGGTCAGCGGGCCGATGGTGCTGCCGCACGGCAGGTCGGCGCGGCTGACGAACCACTGCACCGGCACCGACGCCGAGGCGCAGCGCTCGGCGAACCACGCGCCGCCCACCCCGTCGGTGGCGTACGCCTGGTTGGCGTTCACCTTCAGCACCGGGCCGCCACCCAGCTGCGGAGTGTGGGCCGACTCGTGCCGCTCCCCTCGGGTCGGGTGCACGGCGTGCGCCATGTCCGCGCTGACCAGCACCGACCGGGCGATCGTCCGGTGCACGGCCTGCGCGTTCCCCGGGTCGGTGGCGGCCACCAGCCGGTCGACGACGTCCTCCAGGAAGCTGCCCCGCGCCCCGGACATCGACCCGCTGCCCACCTCCTCGTGGTCGTTGCAGACCAGCAGCTGCGTCCGCTCACCGGCCGGCGCGCCGATCAGCGCGGTCAGCCCGGAGTGGCAGCACGCCAGGTCGTCCAGCCGCGGCGCGGCCACCCAGCTGCCGTCGGCGCCGGTCCGGGCCGCCGGCTGGGTGTCGGCCAGCACCAGGTCGTGCCCGACGACGTCGTCCACCTCCACCCCGGCCGCCGCCGCGACCGCCTCGCGCAGCCCCGGCTCGGTGCCCAGCTCGCGGTCCCACACCGGGACCAGGTGCCGCTGCGGATCGAGGGTCAGCCCCTCCCGCACGCTCCGGTCCAGGTGGATCGCGAGCGACGGCAGCCGCAGCGGTGCCCCCGGCAGTTCGACCAGCGCC
The DNA here is from genome assembly GCF_054050755.1 of Modestobacter sp. SYSU DS0511. Lineage (NCBI taxonomy): Bacteria > Bacillati > Actinomycetota > Actinomycetes > Geodermatophilales > Geodermatophilaceae > Modestobacter > Modestobacter sp. SYSU DS0511. The sequence continues at coordinate 35,831 of NZ_JBJGZY010000023.1, read as the reverse complement.
TCCGCGCCTCCGCGCAGGGCCACCCGGCCGGCGACGGTCAGCTCTCGGTCCAGCCAGGTGTGCCACAGCCCGCCGCCGTACGGCTCGACGCCCACCAGCCGGTACCCGGCCTGGCGGACGTCGGAGTGCGGGCGTACGCGGAACGTCGGGGAGTCGGTGTGCGCGCCGACCAGTCGCATCCCGGTCTCCGCCAGCGCCCCGGTCCCCAGCCGGAAGGCGATCAGGCTGCCGCCCCGCCGGACGACGAAGTGCGCCCCGCCCGGGGAGAGCTGCCAGCTGTCGGTCTCGACCAGCTCGGTGAACCCGGCCTCGACCAGCCGGCGGGCCATCTCGGCCACCGCGTGCCCCGGCGAGGGGGAGGCGTCGATGAAGGCGCGCAGGTCGTCGCCGAGGGAGAGGTCGTCGGTCGGGGTCTCCGGCATGACGCCCATCCTCCCCCAGCGCCCGCGGTGCCCAGCCGCGCCCGCCTGACCTGCGTTTCCCGCAGCCGGCGCGGGTAGGGGGTCCCTCGTGGCGGACGACGACATCGAGATCAGGGCACAGGGCGAGCACGAGTACGTGGTCGTGCAGGCCACCGAGGCCGACGACGTGACCACCTGGTTCACGCTCACCCCCGAGGCGCTCGACCGGCTGGGCTCCGACGACGAGGAGGACGTCGTGCTGCGCACGGTGCGGTTCCTCCGCCGGCACCAGGACGTCGCCGACTTCCCCGACGTCATCGAGCTGGAGGACGTCATCGCCAGCTACGAGGACTACCTGCCGGCGATGGCCGAGGAGTGACCCGCCGCCGTCAGCGGTGAGATGCTGCGGAGCGTGACCCAACCCACCGACCCCGCCGCGCTCGCCGACGCCCTCGAGTCGACCGGCTACCTGCCGGACGAGGGCCTGGCGACGGCGGCGTACCTGGCGTTGGTCATGCACCGGCCGCTGTTCCTGGAGGGCGAGGCCGGCGTCGGCAAGACCGCGCTGGCCCGGGCGCTGGCCGAGGTCACCGGCCGGCCGCTGTACCGGCTCCAGTGCTACGAGGGGCTGGAGGCCAGCCACGCCCTCTACGACTGGGACTTCGGCCGCCAGCTGCTGCACCTGCGCGCCGCCGAGGCCGCCCACGCGACCGGCTCCGCCGCCTCCCCCGACGACGTGGCGCAGCTGGAGGCCGGGCTCTACGACCGGCGGTTCCTGCTGGCCCGCCCGCTCCTGCAGGCGCTGGAGGACTCCCCGTCGGTGCTGCTGGTCGACGAGGTCGACCGGGCCGACGACGAGTTCGAGGCGTTCCTGCTGGAGGTGCTCAGCGACTTCACCATCTCCGTCCCGGAGCTGGGCACCATCCGGGCGGAGACGCCGCCGCTGGTCGTGCTCACCTCCAACCGCACCCGCGAGGTGCACGACGCGCTCAAGCGCCGTTGCCTCTACCACTGGCTGGAACACCCGGACTTCGAGCGCGAGGTCGCGATCCTGCGCCGCCGGCTGCCCGAGGTGACCGAGGAGCTGGCCCGCCAGGTCGCGCAGGCGACCGGCCGGCTGCGCGAGCTGGACCTGCTCAAGCCCCCCGGTGTCGCCGAGGCGATGGACTGGGCGAGCGCGCTGCACGCCCTGGGCTGCCGCGAACTCGACCCGGACACCGCGGCCCGCACCCTCGGCGCGGTGCTGAAGTACCGGGAGGACGGCGAGCGGGTGCGCTCGCTGGCCCGAGGGGCGCTCTTCGGTGGGTGACGTCGTCTCGACCGTGCTGGGGTTCGCCCGCACGCTGCGGCACGCCGGGGTCGCCGCCTCGCCCGACCGGGTCGAGGCGATGCTGGCCGCGGTGGCGCACCTCGACGTCCTCGACGCCACCGCCGTCTACTGGGCCGGCCGGCTGACCCTGTGCGGCAGCCCCGACGACCTCGACCGCTACGACGCCGCGTTCGCCGCCTTCTTCGGCGGCGAGGCGCCCCGCCAGCGGCGCGGGTCGCCGGAGGAGCAACCGCGGGTCGCGCACATCGCCCCGCTGGGCAGCGGGGACGGCGGCGAGCCCGGCGAGGAGCCCTCGGACCTGGCGACGAAGGCCAGCGGCGAGGAGGTGCTGCGCCACCGGGACGTCGCCGAGCTGACCACGGCCGAGCGCGCCGAGCTCCGCCGGCTGTTCGCGCTGCTCGCCCCGGCCACCCCCATGCGCCGCTCACGCCGGCGCGGGCCCTCCCCGCACGGCACCGTCGACGCCGGGCGCACCGTGCGCCGGGCGCTGCGCGACGGGGGTGAGGTGCGCCGGCTGCACCACCGCCAGGCCCGGCCCCGGCCGCGCCGGGTCGTGCTGCTGATCGACGTCTCCGGCTCGATGAGCCCCTACGCCGACGCGCTGCTGCGCTTCGCGCACGCCGCCGTCCGGGCCCGCCCGGCGTCCACCGAGGTGTTCACCATCGGCACCCGGCTCACCCGGGTCACCCGCGAGCTGCGGCTGCGCGACCCCGACCGTGCCCTGGCCGCCGGGGGCGCGGCGATCCCCGACTGGTCCGGCGGCACCCGGATCGGCGAGGTGCTGAAGGCGTTCCTGGACCGCTGGGGCCAGCGCGGCACCGCCCGCGGCGCCGTCGTCGTGGTGTGCAGCGACGGCTGGGAGCGCGGGGGCGCGGAGCTGCTGGGCGAGCAGATGGCCCGGCTGCACCGGCTCGCGCACGCCGTCGTCTGGGTGAACCCGCACAAGGGCCGCTCCGGCTACGAGCCGCTGACCAGCGGGATGGTGGCGGCGCTGCCGTCGGTCGACCACTTCGTCGCCGGGCACAGCCTGGCCGCGTTCGAGGAGCTGGCGAAGGTGATGACCCATGCGTGAAGTTCTTGAGGACCTGGTCGGGTGGTGGCAGGCCGGGGAGACGGTCGGCGTGGGCACCGTGGTGGGCACCTGGCGGTCCGCACCCCGTCCGCCGGGCGCGGCGATGCTGGTCGGGCCGGACGGGACGGCGGTGGGCAGCGTCTCCGGCGGGTGCGTCGAGGGTGCGGTCTACGAGGAGGCCCGGGACGCCGTCGCGACCGGGACGCCGTCGCTGCAGCGCTACGGCGTGAGCGACGACGACGCCTTCGCCGTCGGCCTGACCTGCGGCGGGATCCTCGACGTCTACGTGGAGTCGGTGTCCCGGGAGTCCTTCCCCGAGCTCGGTGAGGTCGCCGCGTCGGTGGGGGCGCACGAGCCGGTCGCCGTCGTCACCTGCGTGCGCGGGCCCGACGACCGCCTCGGCAAGCGGCTGGTGCTCTGGCCGGACCGCACGTCCGGCACGTTGGGCGCGCAGCGGCTGGACGACGCCGTCGCCGACGACGCCCGCGGCCTGCTGGCCGCCGGGCGAACGGCGACGCTGACCTACGGCCACGACGGCGAGCGGCGCGGCGACGAGCTGACCCTGTTCGTCTCCTCCTTCGCCCCGCCCGCGCGGATGGTGGTCTTCGGCGCGATCGACTTCGCCGCCGCCGTCGCCCGGGTGGGCGCCTTCCTCGGGTACCGGGTCACCGTCTGCGATGCCCGGCCGGTGTTCGCCACCGCCCGCCGCTTCCCGGATGCCCACGAGGTGGTGGTCGAGTGGCCGCACCGGTACCTGCAGGCCGAGGTGGACGCCGGGCGGATCGACGAGCGCACCGTGCTGTGCGTGCTCACCCACGACCCGAAGTTCGACGTCCCGCTGCTGGAGGTCGCGCTGCGGCTGCCGGTGGCCTATGTCGGCGCGATGGGATCGCGACGGACGCACACCGAACGACTCGCGCGGCTGTCGGAGGCAGGGCTGACCGAAGCCGAGCTGGCGCGGCTCTCCTCGCCGATCGGGCTGGACCTGGGCGCCCGCACGCCCGAGGAGACGGCCATCTCGATCGCCGCGGAGATCATCTCCGACCGCTGGGGTGGCAGCGGTGAGCGGCTGGCGGAGGTCGCCGGCCCCATCCACCGCACCGCCGAGCGGTGACCGACGACCTGCCGTACCGCTACGACGTCGAGGTCGTCGGCCTGCTCGCCTCGCCGGAGCACCGCTACGACGGGCGGCCGGACGACGCCGTCGCCGCGCGGCCGGTGGAGCGGCGGGACCGGATCGAGGTGCGGGCCGGGCTGGGCGTCGTCGGCGACCGCTACTTCGGGAAGCCCGCGCACCGGGACGCGTCGGTGACCGTGCTCGCCGTGGAGGCGGTCGAGGAGCTGGCCGCGGAGCTGGGCAGCGGCCCGCTCGACGCGCTGGCCACCCGGCGCAACGTCGTCCTGCGCGGCGCCGAGGTCGAGGCGCTGCGGGGGAGCGAGCTCAGCCTCGACTGCGGGGAGGGGGAGGTGGTGCTCGCCGGCGGCCGGCCCGCCCACCCCTGCGCCTGGCTGGACCGGGTGCTCGCGCCGGGCGCGCACCGCGGCATGCGCGGCCGGGGTGGGGTGCGCTGCGCGCCCCGGACCGGCGGGGTGCTGCGGCTCGGCCCCGCGGTGCTGCGCTCGGCGGTGCCGCTGGACCCGGCACGGGCCGGGGTGGCGGTCCGGCCGCCGGTGCGCCGGTGAGTGGCGCGGCAGCGCACCGGGGATGATGCCCTGGCCGGGACGCGACGAGCGTGTCCGCGGCGCAGAGGAACGGAGACCCCATGCAGATCCGCAGGCTGGCCACTGCCGGCGCCACCGCAGGACTCACCGCCGTCCTGCTCGCCGGCTGTGGCGGGGACAGCGACACGACCAGCGAGTCGTCGTCGCCGTCGGCCTCGGAGACCAGCAGCGAGTCCGGTCTCGCCGACCAGACCGGCGCCGAGGTCTCGGCTGCCGCCGCCGACGCCCTCGAGGAGGCCGGCTCGGTGCACGTCACGGGCAGCGCCGGCATGGGTGCGGAGACGGGGAGCATCGACCTGGTCATGCAGGGCGACGACGTCGACGGCACCGTGGCCGCGGGTGGCCAGACCATCGGCCTGCTGCGCACCGGCGGCGTCGTCTACATGCAGGCCCCGGGCGACTTCTGGACCGCCTCCGGCGTGCCGGCCGACCTCGCCGGCCAGCTGGACGGCGCCTGGGTCGTCGTGCCCGAGGCGGGCGCCACCGGGTTCGAGGAGCTCACCCTCGCCACCCTGGTCGAGGAGCTGCGCAACCCGACCACCGAGATCGAGGACGAGGTCAGCACCGACGAGCGCGATGGCCAGCCGGTCGTCGTCGTCACCCAGACCGACGGCAGCACCGTGGCCGTCGCCGCCGAGGGCGAGCCCTACCCGCTGGAGATCGTGAACCAGGGCGACGAGAACCAGACGCTGACCCTCAGCGAGCACGGCGAGGAGTTCGACATCACCGCGCCGGAGTCGCCGATCGACCTCAACGACCTGGAGCCGGGCGCCTAGTCCAGGAGCGCGCGGACCGCGGCCGGGGCCAGCGCGGGGCGGTGCAGCGGCGCACTGCGGCCCCCGCCGGCCGCGGCCAGCGCGGCGCAGTTCGCCACCGACTCCTCGTCGGTGGACAGCCCCAGCACGTGCAGCCGCGCCCCCGCGCGGGTGAGCGAGGCGGCGGCCGGCCGGGGATCGGGGCTGTCGGTGGGCATCCCGTCGGACAGCAGCAGCACGTCCCGCGCCGCCGTCCGGGTGCGGGCCAGCTCCCGAGCCGCCGTCCGCAGCGCCAGGTCCAGGTCGGTGGTGCCGCCGCCGCGCAGGTCGAACAGCCGGTCGACGACGAGCTCGGGCCGCGCGACCGCGGACAGCGGCTGCAGCACCACCGCCGTCGACCAGAACGCGACGACGGCAAGCTCGTCGCCCGGCCGCATGCGCTGGGTGAGCGCCGACGCCGTCAGCACCGCCGCGGCCAGCTCGTCGCCGGCCACCGAGCCGGAGGCGTCGACCAGCAACACGCAGGCCCGGCCGGTCGCCCGCCAGCCGCGGGTGTGCAGGTGCTCGGCCCGCCAGTGCGGCTCGGCCCCCCGGGCGGCCAGCGTGGCGTCCAGGTCGACGTCGGACCCGGTGGGGTCGCGGCGGGTCACCACCCGCCGGCTGCCCGGCCGGTCCGGCTGGCCCCGGCGGGGGGCGGTCACCGGCAGCCGCGCGGCGAGCGCCCGGGCGGCGGCCCGCAGCGCCGGGTCGACCGCGCGCCCCAGCGCGGTCAGCAGCCGCACCGCCGCGTCGGGGTCCCGGCCGGCCACCTCGGCCAGCGCCGCCTCGTCCAGCTGACCGGCCTCCGGGCTGACCTGCGGAAGGTCCGGGTGCGCGCGGGCCAGCTCCGCCCGCCCGGCCCGCGGGGTCCGCTGCCCGCGCAGCAGCGCCTCGACGTCGGCGTCCTCGCTGACCGGGGCGGGCTGCGCCGGACGCCGTCCCGGCGGGTCGGCGAGGCGGTCGGGCGGCGGCGGGGGCGGAGGTGCGGGCGCCGGTTCCCCCGGCTCGGGCCCGGGGGTCAGTCTTTTCCCAGCTCCTCACCGGCCCGGCGCCAGATGTCCCGGACGACGTCCTCGACCGGGCGGGCCAGTCCGTCGGTGACGGTGACCTTGCCGGTCAGCGCGGCGAGCGCGGCGTCGGTGCCGACCTCCTCGTCGGCCGGCTCCAGGCCGCGCACGGCTGCGAGCTCGCGGGCGATCAGCACCGTGTCGATCGCGCCGCGGACCGAGGAGCCGATCCGCAGCTCCGGGTGGTCGCGGGTGATCCGCACCGCCCGCACCGCGCGGTGCAGCAGCGGTGCGGGGCCGCCGGTGGCGGTGGCCACCACGGCCCGCTCGTCGTCCTCGGTCTGGTAGCCCATCGCGACCCGGCACGACCGGTCGTACAGCGCCGGGGTGATCCGGGCGGTGCCGACGGCGTCGAACGGGTTCATCGCCGCGACCAGCCGGAACGTCGGCCGGGCGGGCACCCGGCCGTAGCGGGGCACGTGCATCTCGCGTTCGGAGAGCACCCCGAGCAGCACGTTCATCGTCTCCTCGGGCACCCGGTTGAACTCCTCCACGTAGAGGAGCGCCCCCTCGGTCATCGCCCGGGTGAGCGGGCCGGGCACGAAGTTCTCCGGCCGGTAGTCCTCGGTGAGCACCCGGGAGGCGTCGTGGTGGCCGACCAGCCGGGTGGGGGTGAGCTCGGCGTTGCCCTCGACCAGCACCAGCGGCACCCCGGTGCCGTCGGCCAGCGCCCGCAGCAGCGTGGTCTTCCCGGTGCCGGGCGGTCCCTCCAGCACCACGTTGCGGCCTGCCGCCAGCGCGGCGGCGACGACCTCCGCCTCCCGGACCCGGGCCACCACCCGCTGCCGGGCGGTCTGCACCATGCCGGCGCCGTCGAGGCGGGCGGCGGAGGTCGTCGTCGTGGTCACCGTCAGCCGAACTCGATGATGCCGCGCAGGTTCTTGCCGGCGTGCATGTCGTCGTAGCCGGCGTTGACGTCGTCCAGCCGGTACCGGTTGGTGATCAGGCCGTCGAGCTTGATGTTGCCCTCCTGCCACAGCCGCAGCATCCGCGGGATGTCGGTGGTCGGGTTCTGGTCGCCGAACAGCGCGCCCTTGATCTCCTTGCCGAAGAGGGTGAAGTCCATCGAGGAGATCGGCAGGCCCACGGCGGAGACCGGGCCGAGCCCGGTCACCACGACCACCCCGGCCTTGCGCACCGAGCCCAGCGCCTGGGCCACGTGCTCGCCGGTGGTGACGCCCACGGTGACCAGCGCCTTGTCCGCGCCCTGCCCGTTGGTGACGCTGCGGGCGAAGTCGGCGGCCTCCTCGATGTCGCCGAAGGCGTGCGTGGCGCCGAACTCGCGGGCCTTCTCCTGCTTGAACGGCACCGGGTCGACGGCGATCACGTGGCTGGCGCCGGCGAAGGCCGCGCCCTGCACGGCGTTGATGCCGATGCCGCCGATGCCCATCACGACCACCGTCTCGCCGGGCTTGACGTCACCGGCCTGGGTGGCGGTGCCGAAGCCGGTGCCGACGCCGCAGGAGACCAGGCAGGCGACGTCCATCGGGATGTCGGGGGCGATCTTCACCGCGGACCGGACGTCGATGGTGGTCACCTCGGAGAAGCTGCCCAGCCCGCACATCTGCCCGACCGGGGTGCCGTCGGGCAGGGAGTAGCGGAAGCTCTCCGCGTCGTCCCAGCGCGAGCCCATGCCGATGTTGGCGCCGGAGTCGCACAGGTACTGCTTGCCGGTGGCGCACCAGCGGCAGCGGCCGCACGCCGGCAGGAACGAGAAGACGACGTGGTCGCCCTCCTTGAGGTCGGTGACGCCGGCGCCGACGCCGATCACCTCACCGGCGCCCTCGTGGCCGCCGCAGATCGGGTAGTGGCCGCTGGGCATGTCGCCGGTGGCGATGTGGTCGTCGGAGTGGCACAGCCCCGACGTCGCCAGCTTCACCTGGATCTCGCCGGTGCGGGGGTCATCGGCCAGCAGGTCGGTGACCTCCCACTTTCCGGGGGCCTCGCGCAGGATCGCGCCGCGGGTGGGGACGGGCACGGGGACCTCCTCCTGCCCTCGCCGTCGAGGGCGTCGGTGCTCCGGGCGCGGCACTGCGCCCGGAATCGGAACCTATGCCGCGGGTCACACTCCCGGCCAATCCGCTTCCGCCAGATGGCACGAATCGGTGGGAGAGACTCCTCCGGTGACCGTGGTGGTGGTGGGCGCCGGCCCGGTGGGCGTGACCGCGGCCCTGCTGCTGGCCCGCCGCGGCATCGACGTCCTGGTGCTCGACCGGCACGTCGCGCCCTATCCGCAGCCGCGCGCCGTCCACCTCGACGACGAGTCGCTGCGGGTGCTGCAGGCCGCCGGCGTCGGCGACGCGTTCGCCGCGGTCAGCCGGCCGATGGCCGGGCTGCGCCTGCTGGACGCCCACCACCGGGTGCTGCTGCAGGCCACCCGGGGGAGCGGGGCGCACGGCTGGCCGCAGGGCTCGATGTTCAGCCAGCCCGACCTGGAGGCGGTGCTGCGCACGGCGCTGGACGCCGAGCCCCGGGCCGAGCTGCGCGGCGGCGTCGAGGTGTTGCACGTGGAACAGCGGGACGGAGCGGTCCGGCTCGGGGTGCGCGACCGGGCGACCGGGGCGGCGGAGGAGCTGGTCGCCGAGGCGGTGCTCGGCTGCGACGGGGCGAACAGCACGGTGCGCCGGCTGATCGGCGGGTGGCTGCGCGACCTCGGGCCGGCCGAGCGCTGGCTGGTGGTCGACCTGCGCTCCGCGGCCCCGCTGGACGTCTGGCCCGGGGTGCACCAGGTGAGCGACCCGCGGCGGCCGGCCACCTTCATGCCGGTCGCCGGGGACCGGTACCGGGCGGAGTTCCGGCTCGCGCCGGGGGAGTCGGTCGCCGACCTCGACCTGCCCGCGCTGCTGGACCGGTTCGGCGTGGCCGGCGCCGAGGTCGTGCGGACCGCGGAGTACACCTACCGTGCCGCCGTCGCCGACCGCTGGCGGGCCGGGCGGGTGCTGCTGTGCGGGGACGCCGCGCACCTGACGCCGCCGTTCATCGGCCAGGGGCTGGGGCTCGGGCTGCGCGACGCGCACCAGCTCAGCTGGAAGCTGGCCGCGGTGCTGGCCGGCGCCGACGACGCGCTGCTGGACACCCACCAGGCCGAGCGGGCGCCGCACGCGACGGCGCTCATCCGGCTGGCGGTGCTGCTGGGCCGGCTGATGAACGGCGGCGGGCGCGGTGCGGCGGTGCTCCGCCGGGGCGTGCTGGCCCTGCCCGGGGTCGCCGCCTTCGCCGCGGACAGCCGGACGCCGCCGCTGCGGCCCGGCCCGCTGGTGCGCCGTCGCCGGTTCGCGCCCGGGTCGCCGGTGGGGTCGCTGGTGCCGCAGCCGACCGTCGACGGCGGGCGACTGGACGACGTCCTCGGCGACGGGTGGGTGGTGCTCACCGCGGGTGGTCGGGTGCCCGCCGAGTGGCCGGGGCCGGTGGTCGACGCGACGGCGCTCAGCTCCCCGGAGCTGGTCCGCTGGCTGCGCGGCCGTTCGGTGCTGGTGCGCCCGGACCGGATCGTCGCGGCGGTGGCCGGGTGACGGCCACCGCTCAGCCCAGCCGGCGGGCGCGCCAGACCACGGCGAGGGCCGGGTCCCCGGTCGGATCGGATTCGACCCGATCGACCCGGAAACCGACTCGCTCGTAGAAGGCGCCGGCCCGTTCGTTGGCGGCGAAGTGCTCGACGTACACCCGCTCGGTGCCCGCGGGCAGCTGGCGGATGAGCGCGTCGAGCAGTCGAGGACCCAGCCCACGGCTGCGGTGCCCGGGGTGGACGTACAGCTTCCAGATCACGTGGTCGGCCCCCACGCCGCCCCGCTCCGCGACGCCGAGGAGCTGGCCGTCGGCCTCGGCGACGACCACCAGGCCCGCGGCCACGGCTGCGCCCATCTGCGCCTCGGTCCACCAGGTGCGCACCTGGCCGGCCGCGGCCTCGGCGCCGATCAGCGGCGCGTAGTGCGGCGGGACGTGCGCCTCGCCGAACCGGCAGATGGCGGCGACGTCGTCGAGCTGCGCAACCCGAATGGCCGGCGTGCCGTCCACGGCGCCCTCCGGTGAGATCAGGCCGGCTCGACGGCCCGGGCGACCTCGACGAGCAGGGCGGTCAGCTCCGCCGGCCGGGAGAAGAAGGGGGAGTGCGCGGAGTCGATGTGCCGCACCTGCCCGGCCTTGCCGGCCGCCATCATCTCCTGCACGGCCTGCGGCAGTTCGGGGTCGGCGTCGGCCACCACGTAGGTCGACGGCACGGTCTCCCACGCCGCCACGCGCAGCGGCGTCGTGCACGAGCTCATCGACTGAGGGGTCAGGCGGGCCACGGCGGCGGCAGCCTCCTCGGGGTCGCAGTCGTCGTAGAAGACCGACTCCGGTCGCCCGGCGGTGATCGACCTACCGTCCTCGGACACCTGCCACCAGGACATCGGCTGGCCGCCCGCTGCGTCGAGCAGGCTCTCGCCGACGCCCAGCATGAAGGCGCAGACGTAGACGAGGTGCGCGATGTCGTCCCGGCCGGCGCCGGCCTCGGTGATGGGCAGGCCGCCGTAGGAGTGGCCGACCAGGACCTTCGGGCCGGGCACCTCGTCCAGGACGGCGGTGAGGGTGGCGACGTCGTCGTCCAGGCTGCCCAGCGCGTCGACGTCGGGGCCGGTGCTCGGCAGGTCCACCGTGCGGACCGCCAGCCCCTGCTGCTCGAGGAGGGGGACCACCTTCTCCCAGCACCAGGAGCCGTGCCAGGCACCGTGCACGAGGACGACCGTGGGGGAGGGCGACGTCTGGGCTGGCACGGCGGTCATGCGTTCCTCTCTCGCGTGAGCGTCCACCGGAACAGGGCGGACCGGGTGAGCCTCCCGCCGTCGGTGCTGGCGGACCAGAGCGCCGCGGTCGATCGGCGCGAGACATCTGTCGCGGTCTGGATCCGCTGACCGTTCGTCTCCGGGCGGGCGGAGCCCCGCCGTGGCGGCGCGGCTAGCGTGACCGGGTGAGCTTCGACGTCGCCGCGCTGCGCGCCCAGTTCCCCGCCCTGGCCGGCGGGGCCGCCCACTTCGACGGGCCGGGCGGGTCGCAGACGCCGCTCGCCGTGGCGCAGGCGGTCGCCGCGACGATGACCGCGCCGATGGCCAACCGCGGCTCGGTCACCCAGGCGGAGCGCAACGCCGACGCCGTGGTCATCGGCGCCCGGCAGGCGATCGCCGACCTCACCGGCGGTGACCCGGGCGGCGTCGTCTTCGGCCGCAGCGCCACCGCGCTGACCTACGAGCTGTCCCGGGTGCTGTCGGCCGGCTGGGGCCCGGGCGACGAGGTGGTCGTCACCCGGCTCGACCACGACGCCAACATCCGCCCGTGGGTGCAGGCCGCCGGGGCCCGCGGCGCCACCGTGCGCTGGGCCGACTTCGACCCCGCCACCGGCGAGCTCGACCCGGCCACGATCGGCGCGCTGCTCTCCGAGCGGACCCGGCTGGTCGCCGTCACCGGGGCCTCCAACCTCATCGGCACCCGCCCCGACGTCGCCGCGATCAGCGCGCTCGCCCATGACGCCGGCGCGTTGACCTGGGTCGACGGCGTGCACCTCACCGCGCACGCCCCGGTCGACGTCGCCGCGCTGGGCGCGGACTTCTTCGTCTGCTCGCCGTACAAGTTCCTCGGCCCGCACTGCGGCTGCCTGGTCGCCGCGCCGGCGCTGCTGGAGACGCTGCACCCGGACAAGCTCCTGCCCTCGACGAACGCCGTCCCCGAGCGGTTCGAGCTGGGCACGCTGCCCTACGAGCTGCTCGCCGGCACCACCGCCGCCGTCGACGTGCTGGCCGGGATCGCCGGCCCGGAGGGCGACCGGCGCACCCGGCTCACCGCCGCGATGACCGCGGTCGAGAAGCACGAGGACCGGCTGCGGGCGCGGATCGAGGCCGGCGTCCGGGAGCTGCCCGGCGTCACCCTGTGGTCACGCGCGGGCCGGCGCACTCCCACCCTGCTGCTGACCTTCGCCGGCCGGGACGCCGCCGATGCCCACCGGTACCTGGCCGAGCGGGGCGTCAACGCCCCCGCCGGCTCCTTCTACGCGATCGAGGCCAGCCGGCACCTCGGGCTGGGCGACGCCGGCGGACTGCGGGTCGGGCTGGCCCCCTACAGCGACGACGCGGACGTCGACCGGCTGCTCACCGGGCTGCGGGAGTGGCTGGCCGGCTGACCTCAGCCCTTCTCGGCGATCCGCTTGATCGCGGCGAGCGTGGCGGGGATGCCCTCGTGCGCCGACCGGGTCCGGTTCTCGATCTGGGTCGGGGCCTGGTCGCCGTAGTTCTCCGCGAAGAAGGCCAGCCCGGCGGGGAGGAATTCCCAGGACTCGGTCAACCGGGTGCCGCCCTCGACGGGCGTCATGGTGAAGCCCCAGCGCACCAGCCTCCCGCCGACCAGCCAGGCGAACTCCCGCCCGCGCTCGGCGGCCACCACCTGGCTGCGGGTCTCCCAGGTGCGGCCGGGCACCTCGTTGCGGCCGGTGAACCAGTCGCCCACCTGCCCGGTCGCGCCCTCGTCCCACCAGCACGCGGTGCAGACCGGGCTCCACTCGCCGGTGCGGGTCACGTCCGACACCAGGTCGTAGACGGCCTCGGGGGTTGCGTGCACGACGATCGAGTCGGCGTGGGTCAGGCTCTCGGTCACCGGGGCAGTCTCAGTCACCGGGGCAGTCTCACTTGTGCTGGCGGCGGCTGCCGCCGTGCCAGTCCTCCTGCGCACCGACCTCGCCGTCGGCGACGCCGAGCCCGCGCAGCTGGGGCAGCTCGCGCAGGCTGCGCTTGAGCTCGGCGAACCCGGGGAAGCCGGCCAGGCCGATCACGTGGTCCCACAGCCGGACGGCGTCCTCCTCGGCAGGCAGCCGGCTGATCACCGGGCCGAAGAAGGCCAGCCCGCCCGGCGGCTGGACGTGCAGGATCGGCGTTCCGACGTCCTTGCCGGTGAGCGCCAGCGCCTCGTCGGTCTCGGCCTGGACGACGGCGTCGTAGGAGCTGTCCTCCAGCGCGTCGGCCAGCGCGGCCGGGAGGCCGGTGCGCTCCAGCACCGGTGTCAGGTAGCTGCGGGTGCCCCGCTCGGCGCCGGTGGCGCCCGGCTCGGGTGCGGTGTCGAAGATCCGCTGACCGAGCGCCTCGTACAGCGTGCCGACGGCGGCACGGCCGTGCTCGGCACGGGTGCGGGCGGCCACCCGCAGCAGCCGCAGCCCGGCGGTGTGCCCGGCCTCGTACTCCGGCGGGAACTGCGCGTCGTAGTCGACGTGCGCGTTGACCAGCCGCAGCGAGATGAACCGCCAGTCGACGGTGTAGTCGCGCTGGGACTGGACCAGCCGCACCCACCGGCTGGTCATCCAGGCGAACGGGCACACCGGGTCGAAGTAGAAGTGCAGGTCGGCGTCGGCCATGACCCGAGGCTGCCACGCCCGGCGGCGAACGGCGTGTTCGGCGGGTGGGATGCGGAACCACGGGGTACCAGGCAGCTCATGCGCGGCGACCGCCTCGGTCGCCGCTCATCCACCGGACGACTGGAGACCACCCATGGCGCGCAACACCCTGTCCCGATCTCTGCACGACGTCGGCCTCGCGGCCTGGTTCGGCGGCACCCTCGCCAACGCCGTCGCCCTCAACGAGGCCGCGAGCGAGGCCGGCAGCGCCAAGGCCACCGGAGCCGTGGCCAACGCCGGCTGGAACCGGTGGACGCCGGTCAACGCCGCCGCGATCGGCGCGCACCTGATCGGCAGCGTCGGCCAGCTGCAGGCGAACAAGCAGCGCGTCGCCCAGCAGCAGGGCGCCGGCGCCATGTCCACCGTGAAGACGGTGCTCACCGCCGCGGCCCTGGGCGTCACGGCCTACAGCCGGGTGCTGGGCAAGGTCGTCGCCTCCGGCGGCGCCACCCCGTCGCGGCGGGGCACCAAGGCCGCCAAGCGGGCCCGCGCCGAGATCGCCGTCGCCCAGGAGCGGCTCGACCAGCTCCAGTGGGTCGTCCCGGCGCTGACCGGCGCGCTGGTCGTGGTCAGCTCCTACGCCGGCGAGCAGCAGCGGCCGTCGGAGGTGCAGCGCGGCATCGCGCAGAAGACCACCACCGCCTGAGTCGCGCAGACCGTGGCGCGGGGGCTGGTGACCTGCGCCACGGTCAGCCACCCTCGCGAGGTGGCCGTTTCCGTTCCGCGTCCGCCCTGGTGGGCGCAGTCCCTGCTCGTCGCACTCCTCTGCGCCCTCGTCGGGTTCGGCGCCGCACTGCTCGTCAGCCACGACGACCTGGGCCGCGGCCTGCCCCAGTCGCTGCTGAGCGGGCTGGTCGTGGGGGTGGCGGCTGGTCTGGGCACAGCCTGGAACGCCCGCCGGGAGGACGCCCGGTTCCGGGAGGTCACCGCCGGGCTCGGCGACGACGGGGCGCGGGCGGCCCACCGGGCGGCGCGCCGGGGGCCGGTGCCGGCGGACCCACGGGTGCGCGACGCCGCCGTCCGGCTGCTCGACGGGCGGCTGTCCGTGGCCACCGGGCATCCGGTGCCCGCCCTGGCGTGCTCCGTGCTGGTCGGGGGATACGCGGTCGTCCAGGCGCTGACCCGCACGCCGTGGTGGTGGCTGGGTGTCCTCGTCGCCGTCGGGGCGGCGGTGTCCTGGTACCGGGAGCCGGCGCGGCTGCGACGGCGCCGGGCGGAGCTCACCGGTGACCCGGTGGCCGCCTGAGCGACCCCGGGCAGCCGCACCGTCAGACGAGCGCTGTCCGGGCCGCCCGGACGGCGTCCCGGCTCGTCTTCGCCCGGTACAGCTGCGCGTCGGCGGAAGCCAGCAGGCCGCGCGGGTCGGCGCCGGCCCCGACAGCGGCGGCGACGCCGAGCGACAGGCTGACCCCGGGATCGGCGAACCCCTCCGGCCACAGGTCGTGGGCCTCGGCCCGGACCCGCTCGGCCAGCCGCACGGCGTCCACCAGCCCGGCACCGGGCAGCAGCAGGGCGAGCTCGTCGCCGCCCAGGCGGGCCACCAGGTCACCGGCGCGCACCCGGCTGAGCAGCAGGCCGGCCACCGCCTGCAGCGCCGCGTCCCCGGCCGCGTGGCCGAACTGGTCGTTCACGTGCTTGAAGTGGTCGACGTCCAGCAGCACCACCGCCAGCCGCTCGCCGCTCTCCCGGGCCCGGGTGCAGCCGGCCGCGAGCTCGTCGTCCCAGCGTCGGCGGTTCGCCAGCCCGGTGAGCGGGTCCTCGTGGCTGAGCCGTTCCAGCCGGACCAGCAGCTGGTGGGTACGGCGCTGCTCGGCGTCCAGGCGTACGCGGGTGGCCAGCTGCGCCGCCGCCAGCCGGGCGCGCCGCCAGTGGGCCAGCAGCGCGACCAGGGAGGTCAGCCCGAGGTACACCACCACGGCCGCGGTGGTGCGGCCGCTCAGCTGTGAGGGGTCGGCGGCGACCGCCAGTGCGAGCGCGGTCCACGTCGTGGAGATCAGCGCGACGGTCCAGCCCAGCCCGACCGACAGCAGCACCCCGCTGCCGTGCAGGGCCAGCGACAGACCGAGCAGGTAGAACTCGACGTGGTCGACGACGGCCAGCATCCATGCGGTGGTCAGCTGGACGACGGCCAGGCCGGTGAAGATCAGCGCTCCCGGTTGCAGCCGGCCCGCCGGGTGCCGCCACAGCAGCGCCAGCGCGCACCAGATGAGCACGGTGCCGACCGCCCGCACCGGCACGAGCGAGCCGGCGATCGCGGGTTCCAGGACGATGTCCAGCACCGCCCACGCGGGGTAGCCGACCGCGGCGATCGCCCCGACGAGGAGACCGGACGACCGGGCCTGCTCCAGCGCCTCGCGGTGCACCACGACGTGGACGTCGTCCCGGCGCGACCCGGTGGCGTCGCTCTCGGGGGCGCTGCTGGTCACCCCGAGGTCATCGGCTCCCCGGGAGGACTGCTGGGGCCCGCCGCGCCGTCGGCCACCCGGAGGGGGGAGGCCCGGATCAGCGGGCGCAGGGCGGGGAAGCCGGCGGCGAGCTGGTCGAACGCGCTGTGCAGCGAGGCCGCCAGGGTGATGCCGCCGTCGGCGAGCCACACCTCGAACGCCGTCGTCGCGGCTGCCCGGGTGCTGGTGGCGACCAGCCGGGGCAGCAGCGCGCCCGGCGCGGTCCCGCCGCGGCGGGCCACGTGCTCGGCCACCACCCGGTCGACCTCGGCGTAACGCAACTGCGAGTGCGCCTGCAGCGCCGGCTCGGTGAGGATCAGCCGCATCCGCTGCCGCAGCAGCGGCAGGTCGGCCTCGGCGTAGTCGTTGACCTCCACGTAGGCCGCGCAGATCGACGCCATCACCGGCTGCTCGCCGTCGGTGGCGGCCAGCCGCGCCTCGAGCCGTGCGACGTGGCCGGCGAAGTCGCCCCACACGGCGTCGGCCTTGGTGGCGAAGTAGCGGAAGAAGGTGCGCCGGCTGATCCCGGCGGCGTCGGCGACCTCGTCGGTGGTCACCTGCTCGAAGCCGGTGCCGGTGAACAGCTCCAGCGCAGCCTGCTCGATCCGGGCCCGCGTCAGGTCCCGCGCGTCCCCGACCACCGTCTCGACCTCTGTCCCGACCACTGCCCGCCATCCTCTCTCTTCCGCCGCACGGAAAGGGTCCCTCGCCGCTCTTGTCCGTGGCACTGGGTGTCACCTAGCGTCGCCGGAGTCCACGTGACCCAGCTCACCCGGAGGCAATGGTGCCCGAGACCACGCAGCAGGACAGCCAGATCGAGAACGCCGCGCCCGCCGAGGAGGCGCTCGTCGAGGAGTCCCTCGTCGAGGAGGTCTCCATCGACGGCATGTGCGGCGTCTACTGAGCCGACCGTGACCGCCCCAGCTCCGGCCGCAGCCGGATTCGACCCTGCACTCCCCTGGCGGCGGGCCCGGTCGGTCGCGCTGCGGCCGGAGCCGTTCGGCGCGCTGGTCTACCACTTCGGCAACCGCAAGCTGTCCTTCCTGAAGTCGAAGGCGCTGGTCCGGGTCGTGGAGTCCCTCGCCGACCACCCCGACGTCCCCGCCACGCTGGCCGCCTGCGACGTGCCCGAGGCCCAGCGCCCGGCCTACGTGAAGGCCCTGGCCGACCTGGCCCGCTCCCAGATGATCGAGAGGCGCTCCGCATGACCGCCGTCCTGCCCTCCCGCCCCACCCACGACCGTCCCGTCGGCGGGCGGCTGGTCGACCAGTTCGAGTACGGCCTCGACGCCCCGATCTGCCTGACCTGGGAGCTCACCTACGCCTGCAACCTGGCGTGCGTGCACTGCCTGTCCTCCTCCGGACGGCGCGACCCCCGGGAGCTGTCCACCGCCGAGGCCGAGGCGGTCATCGACGAGCTGCAGCGGATGCAGGTCTTCTACGTCAACGTCGGCGGTGGCGAGCCGACCGTCCGGCCGGACTTCTGGCACCTGCTCGACTACGCCATCGGGCACGACGTCGGCGTCAAGTTCTCCACCAACGGCGTGAAGCTGGACAAGGCCCGTGCCGCGCAGCTGGCGGCCACCGACTACGTCGACGTGCAGATCTCCCTGGACGGCGCCACCGCCGAGGTCAACGACCGGGTCCGCGGCACCGGCTCCTTCGCCACCGCCACCCGGGCGCTGGAGAACCTCGCCGAGGCCGGGATGAAGGACTTCAAGGTCTCCGTCGTCGTCACCCGGGAGAACGTGTCCCAGCTCGACGAGTTCAAGGCCCTCACCGACCACTACGGCGCCCAGCTGCGGATCACGCGCTTCCGCCCGTCCGGCCGTGGGGCCGACGTCTGGGACCAGCTGCACCCCACCCAGGCCCAGCAGCGGGAGCTGTACTCCTGGCTGCTGGCCAACGGCGACAACGTGCTCACCGGCGACTCGTTCTTCCACCTCTCCGCGCTCGGCGAGGCCCTGCCCGGGCTGAACCTGTGCGGGGCCGGCCGGGTGGTCTGCCTGATCGACCCGGTGGGCGACGTGTACGCCTGCCCGTTCGCCATCCACGAGAACTTCCTCGCCGGCAACGTGCGCGACGAGGGCGGCTTCCAGCGGGTCTGGCAGACCTCGGACCTGTTCACCGAGCTGCGCAGCCCGCAGACCGGCGGCGCGTGCACCAAGTGCGCCCACTTCGACGCCTGCCGCGGAGGCTGCATGGCGGCGAAGTTCTTCACCGGGCTGCCGCTGGACGGGCCCGACCCGGAGTGCGTGCAGGGCTACGGGGAGACCGCGCTGGCGGCCCGGGACATCGAGCTGGTCACGCCGAAGAGCCACCTGGACCACTCGCACAAGGGCCCGGTGCGCGGCCAGCCCACCCTGCTGGGCATGCCGAGCATCCCGGCCAAGATCTGCGACGAGTCACCCCTGGCGGGCCTCCGCCTGGAGTAGCGCAGCCGGCGGGACGGGGGCGCTGTTCACCCGGTGAGGGGAGAGGCCAGGTCCGGGTTTCAGAGCGCGGCCGCACACGCCGATCCAGAGGCCATGCTCCGCCGTCTGCGTCACCGGGTGGCCGACCTGCTCCCACGGGGTCACCGGCTGCCCGAATCCGTCCGGGACCACCGTCACCGGGTGATCCTCCGGATCGGTGGGGCGACCACCGGGATCCTGCTGCTGCTGTGCTGGGCGTGGGGGCACGGGCAGCTCACCGCACTCACGGTCCTGGCTGCGGTGGGCGGCCCGCTCGCGGTCGCGGCCCTGCCGGGGCTGGGGCGGTCCGCGCGTGCCGCGACGGCCACGGTGGGGTTGATGGGGGCCTGCGTGGCCCTGGTGCACCTGTGGGGCGGCGTCACCGAGGCGCACTTCTCGTTCTTCGTGATGGTCGGGCTGGTCTCGCTCTACCAGGACTGGGTGCCCTTCGGCATCGCGCTCGTCGTGGTCACCGTGCACCACGGCGTGGTCGGGACGCTCCACCCGGACGCCGTCTTCGGCCACCACGGAGCGCACGCCCCCTGGGTCTGGGCCGGCGTCCACGCGGCGTTCGTGCTCGCCGCCAGCCTCGCGCACCTGGCCGCCTGGCGGCTGAGCGAGGACCAGGTGCGCACCGACCCCCTCACCGGCCTGGCGAACCGCACCGCCCTGGAGGAGAACGCGGACCGGCTGCTGCGCCAGGACACCCCGGTGAGCTTGCTGTTCATCGACCTGGACGGCTTCAAGGACGTCAACGACGGCCGGGGTCATGCAGCCGGTGACGCCGTCCTGCTCGCCGTCGCGGACCGCCTGCTGCGCAGCGTCCGCCAGGAGGACCTGGTAGCCCGGATGGGCGGCGACGAGTTCGCCGTCCTGCTGCCGGGTGGCCCGCAGGTCGCCGCGACCGTGGCGAACCGGGTGCTGTCCTCGATGGCCCTGCCGGTGGCCCTGGACGTCGGCGCGGCCACGGTGCACGCCAGCGTGGGCCTTGCGGCGACCGCGGTGGGCGACGGGCACACGGTCGGTTCACTGCTGCGGAACGCGGACCTGGCGATGTACCTGGCCAAGGCCCAGGGCGGGAACCGGCTGGTGACCTATGCGGACGGGATGGCCGAAGCGGCCCGCCGGCGGGCCGACCTGCACCAGGACCTGGCGCAGGCGACGGCGGCCGGGCAGCTGGCGGTCCACTACCAGCCCACCGTACGGCTCTCCGACGGGACGGTCACCGGCTTCGAGGCGCTCGTCCGCTGGTTCCACCCGGTGCGCGGGCTCCTGCCGCCGGGCGACTTCATCCCGTTGGCCGAGGAGACGGGGGCCATCGCCGAGATCGGCAGGTGGGTGCTGCGGCAGGCGCTCCACCAGGGGGCGGTCTGGTCGGCCCGGTCGGGTCTGCCCCTGCGGATGGCGGTGAACGTCTCCCCCCGGCAGCTCCTGGACGGCGATCTGACCGGCGACGTGGTGGCAGCCCTGCAGGAGAGCGGCTTCCCCGCGGCGCAGCTGACCATCGAGGTCACCGAGGGTGTGCTGGTCCACGACGTCGACCGGGTGGCCGACCAGTTGCAGCAGCTCCGGGACCTGGGCGTGGCCATCGCCATCGACGACTTCGGTACCGGCTTCTCCAGCCTCTCCTACCTCCAGCGGCTGCCCGCGGACGTGGTCAAGATCGACCGCTCCTTCGTGAACGACCTGCTGACGGGCAACTCCTCGGCCACGCTGATCGCCTCGATCCTCGAGCTGGCCCGCACCCTGGGTCTCGACGTGGTGGCCGAGGGGGTCGAGACCGAGGAGCAGCGCCGCGCCCTGGCCGACCTGCGGTGCGAGCACGCCCAGGGGTTCCTGTTCGCCCGGCCGGAGCCGGCCGAGCGGTGCTGCCCCCCGGCGCTCGCCGGGTCCTCGACCGCGCCGCCCGCCCCGGTCGGGCCGACCGCCCCGGTCGGGGAGCCGGTCGCCGGCTGACCGGCCACTGCTGTTGTCGGTCCCCCTCAGCGGCCCGTCACCCGGACGTCGACAGCCGTCGTGCCGGCTCGGTCGAGCGCGAACGCCGCCGTCGTCCCGCCCGTGGTCAGCTCGTAGTCGCCGAGGAAGCCACGCACCGGCACCCGGCCGGCGTCGTCGGTGCGGAGGGTCGTCGGCGCCAGCCACCACTCGCCCTTCACCAGGCCGAGCAGCGCGTCGTAGGCCGGCTTCGGCGACCCGTCGGCGCGGACGAACCCGACCGGCGCGCCCAGCCACGCCCCGGCGTCGGACAGCCCCCAGTAGGTCACCGACTGCACCGACGGGTGCGACAGCAGCGTCCGGTAGTGCCGCACCACCTCGTCGGCCTGCCGCGCCTCGCCGTCCGGCGTGGACGGCCACTCGTCGACCTGCCAGTCGTTGAGGTCCTCGATCTCCGGCGGCATCAGGTCACCGGAGAGCAGCGTGCTCTCGGTGAAGTGGATCGGCAGGCCGTACCGGGCGAACCGCTCCAACGTCTCCAGGGTGCGCTCCTCGCCCCAGTACCCCTGGTGCATGTGGCTCTGCAGCCCCAGCGCGTCGACCTGCACCCCCGCTTCCAGCACGCCCTCGATCAGGCACTCATAGGCGGTGGACATGTCGAAGTCGTTGAGCAGCAGCGTCGCCGCCGGGTTCGCCGCCCGCGCCTCCTCGAAGGCCAGCCGGATCACCCCGATCCGGCCCAGGTCGCGGGCCAGCCGGGTGAGCCCGTTGTCGTACTTGTCGAACACCGGCATGATCACGACCTCGTTGATCGCGTCCCACGCGTCGACCACCCCGGCCAGGCCGGCGACCTCCCGGCGGATCCTGCCGCGCAGCTCCGCCTCGATCTCGGTGTTCGACAAGCCGAGCAGCCACTCCGGCGCCAGCGTGTGCCAGGCCAGCGGGTGGCCCTTCACCGTGGCGCCGCGGGCACGGAACCACTCCGCACTCCGCCGCAGCCGCTCGGTGTCCGGCCGCCCGCGCTCCGGCTCGAAGTCGCCCCAGTAGAACGGCAGCGTGGCCGCGTTGAACAGGTCGAACCAGCGGTCGGCCAGCTGCAGCGCCTGCTCGGGGTCCGCGGCCGCGCCGAACACCGAGCCCGGGCCACCCGCCGTCCCCAGCTCGCCGTTGGCCAGCGGGATGAAGTCGAACCCGATGCAGCCGAACCCGAAGGCGTGCCGCGTCTGGGCGACGCTCACCTCCGCGCCGGCCAGCGGCCGGCCGTCGGCGCCTCGGACGGTCACGGTGGCCTCGGCGACCCGGTGGGCCAGCGCCGGGTCGACGGGGTACGTGCGGTCGGCGAACGCGCGGAGGGGTGCAGCCGGCATCGGTGCGGGCCTTCCTGTCAGGGGGCGGTCGCGCTCGTCGTCCCCAGCCGCGCCGCACCTGACACCCCGTCTGGCAGGGTGCCCGCCGTGGACGGACAGCGGCTGGCCGGTGCGACCTGGCCGGAGATCGGGTCGCGGCCGCTGGTCGTGGTGCCGCTGGGCTCGGTGGAGCAGCACGGCCGGCACCTGCCGCTGGCCACCGACACCGTCGTCGCCCGCACGGTCGCCGAGGCCGCCGTCCCCGACCTGGACGGCGCGTGGCTCGCCCCGGAGCTGGGCTACGGGGCCAGCGGGGAGCACGAGGGCTTCCCCGGCACCATCTCGCTCGGCACCGAGGCGCTGACCGCGCTGCTGACCGAGTACGGCCGCTCGGCCGGGCGGTGGGCCGGCCGGGTGCTGGTGGTGAACGGGCACGGCGGCAACCTGGACGCGCTCCGCGCGGCGGTGCCCCTGCTGCGCACCGAGGGGCGGGACGTCGCGTGGTTCCCCTGCGGGGTGCCCGGCGGCGATGCGCACGCGGGGCGCACCGAGACGTCACTGATGTTGCACGTGGAACCGGATGAGGTGGACGAGGCGCTCGCCGCGCCGGGGGTGACCACGCCGATCGCCGAGCTGCTGCCCCGGCTGCGCGCCGAGGGAGTGCGCGGGGTGAGCCCGGACGGCGTCCTGGGCGACCCGACCGGCGCATCGGCGGCGGAGGGGGCGGCACTGCTGGCGGGCATCGTGCAGCGGCTGGTCGCCGCCGTCACCCGCTGGGACGTCGACGCCACGGGCCGGCTCCGCGGCTGACCCCCGACGCCACGATGGCCGTTCTGGCGCCCGGGACGGACGCCAGAACGGCCATGTGTGCGGCGAGAGGGCTCAGCCGAGCGCGTCGGCGAACAGCGGAACGGCGTTCTCCAGCGCGTACTGCGTGGCCAGCGGCGTGCCGATGGAGAAGGCGTTGGTCAGCGTGGTGTCGTCGAGCACGACCACCCGGCCGTCCTGCACCGAGGGGACCGCCTGGAACAGCGGGTCGTCGGTGATCTCGCTGGCCTCGATGAAGATCGGGAACATCACCGTGAGGTCGGCGTCGAGCAGGGGCAGCTGCTCGCTGCTCAGCGAGATGGCGAAGCTGTCACCGGCCAGGTCCTGCACCGCCGGCGAGTTGGTGAAGCCCAGCCGCTGCATGAAGTCCACCCGGGTGTCGCCCCGGACGTAGGCGCCGTAGCCCTCCGCGGTGCGGGTGCCCACGACCACCGACTTCCCGTCGAACTCGGGGTGTGCGGCGGCCGCGTCGGCGAACGCCTGGTCGACCTCGGCCTGCAGCTCGGCGGCCTCCTCGCTCCTGCCGAGGGCGGCGCCGATCATCTCCAGCTGCTCCTCCGGGCTGGTCAGGTAGGCGTCGGCCCCCTCGGGCACCCCGACGGTCGTGGCGATGGCGCTGAGCGACTCGTGGCGAGCGGGATCGCCGCTGGACTTCGTGTCCAGGATCAGGTCCGGCTGGAGGGCGGCGATCGCCTCGTAGCTGGGCTCCATCGTCTCGATGAGCTCGGGGGCCTCGTCGTACCTGCCCTCGGCCCAGGGGCCGACGCCCTCGTCGCCGAAGCCGAGCCAGTCGCTCGCCCCCACCGGCTGCACACCCAGCGCCAGCGCCGTCTCCGCGTCGCCCCAGCCGAGCGCCACGACCCGGGTCGGCTCCTCCTCGATCTCCACGTCGCCGAAGGCGGTGCTCACGGTCACCGGGAAGGCGTCGGAGGAGCTGGTCGTGGGGTCGGTGCCGGCTGCGGCGCCGGTCTCCTCGTCGCCGGAGTCGGAGCCGCAGCTGGTCACGACGAGTGCGGCGGCCAACAGGGCGGCGCCGCGGAGGGCGAGTCGAGAGGACATGGGAGCTCCTGGTTCCGGTGGTGTGGGGGTCAGGCGGCCGCGGAGAGCGCGGCCAGGTACTCGTCGAGACCCCAGGTCATGGAGAGCACGGTCGGCGGGGAGACGGCGGCGATCAGCTCGTCACCGATCAGCGTGGCGTGGTGACCGGTCTGGATCTGCTCCATCGTCTGCGCGTACGGCTGGGCCACGAAGGTGTCGGACTCCTCCTGGGTGGAGGCGTAGCTGAGCAGGATGTCACTGGTCAGCTTCGACACCTCCTCCAGGCTCAGCGTGAAGTAGAACGTCGACTCGCCAGTGGACAGCTCGCGGACGCTCGGGGCGACCTCCAGGCCGAGGTCGGTCAGGAACTCCACCCGGGGGTCGGCGGCCTCGTAGACGTAGAAGGTGCCGGCGGTGTCCCACACCGCCGCGACGGTCTTCCCCTGCAGTTCGGGGTGCTCGGCGGCGGCGTCCGCGACCGCCTGCTCGGTCTCCGCGACGAGCTCCGCGGCCTCTTCGTCCTTGCCGAGAGCCCGGCCGACCGTGGTGGCGACGTCCCGCCACGGGGTGGCCCACGCCTCGCCGGGGTAGGCGACGGTCGGCGCGATGTCGTTCAGCAGCTCGTACTCCTCCGCGGTGATCCCGGAGTAGTTGGCCAGGATCACGTCCGGGTGGGCGGCCGCGATGGCCTCGAAGGGCACCTCGACGGAGTCCGGCAGCACCGTCGGCGTCTCGGCCCCCAGCTCCTCCAGCTCGTCCGCGATCCAGGGCAGCAGACCCTGCTCGTTGCCGCCGTACGCCTGGAAGGGGATGGCCACCGGGACGACGCCCAGGGCGAGGGCGGCGTCGGTGCTGCCGAAGCCCCAGGTGACGACGGCCTGCGGCTCCTCCTCGATGGTCGTCTCGCCGAAGGCGTGCTCGATCGTCACCGGGAAGGCGCTGGCCGAGCTGTCGGCAGCGGCGCCGGCGTCGGCCTGGTCGGCGGAGCCGCAGGCGGTGAGGGCGAGCGCACCCGTCAGGAGGGCGGCGGCGAGCCGCACGGTGCGGTGGGACAAGGGGATCTCCTCGGGCATGAGATAGGTGAGGCTCACCTAACCACATCGGAGAATCGCGAACCGGTCACCGTGCAACGCACCGGCCGGAGCGCGCATCTGTCGTCGTCCCGGGAACAGGCCGGGGCGGGAGCCGGTTGCACAGGACAGTCGCGATCAGCCCGCCCCGCCGGGGGCGGACGTCCCGCGCGGACCGAGAGGACCCACCATGCGCAACGGCATCCACCCCGAGTACCGGACCGTCGTCTTCCAGGACACGTCGACCGGCGCCACCTTCCGCACCCGCTCGACGATCGCCACCGAGCGGACGGTCGAGCTGGACGGCGAGACCCTGCCGGTGGTCCCGGTCGAGATCAGCGCCTCCTCGCACCCCTTCTGGACCGGCAACCAGCGCGTGCTGGACACGGCCGGCCGGGTCGAGAAGTTCAACCAGCGGTACGGCGCCCGCACCCGCGGCTGACCACCCCGCTCTCCCGACGCCCCCGTCGGCCCCCCCGGGCCGGCGGGGGCGTCGTCGTGCGAGCGGCGCGATTACGGTGCCGGGCGTGCTGACGACGTCGTCCCCGCCCGAGGAGCCGCTGCCCACCGGGCTGGTCGTCCGGCTGGACCCGGCCGTCCAGCGGCGCGAGGACGGCGCGGTGCTCGTCGGCGGTTCCCCGCTGCGCCAGCTGCGGCTGGCCCCCGCCGCCCGGGCGGTGCTGGACGGCGACCGGCTGACCGTCACCGACCGGCGCAGCGCCGCCCTCGCCGGCCGGCTGGTCGACACCGGGCTCGCGCATCCGGAGGTCGGCCCCGCGCCCACCGACGACGTCACCGTCGTCGTCCCGGTCAAGGACCGCACCGACGGGCTCACCCGGCTGCTCGCCGCCCTGCGCGCCGACCCCGGGACGGCGGGCTGCCCGGTGGTCGTGGTGGACGACGGCTCGGCCGACCCGGCCGCGGTGGCCGCTGCGGCCGCCGGTGCCCGGCTGGTGCGGCACGAGCAGGCCCGCGGTCCGGCCGCGGCCCGGAACGCCGGGCTCCGGGTGGCCGCGACGCCGCTGGTGGCGTTCGTCGACTCCGACTGCGTGCCCGAGCCCGGCTGGCTCGGGCACCTGGCCGGGCACCTGGGCGCCGACCCCCGGCTGGCGCTGGCCGCCCCCCGGATCACCGCGCTGCCGGTGCAGGCGGAGGGCTGGGTGGCGCGGTACGAGGCGCTGTCGAGCGCGCTGGACATGGGGGAGCGGACGGCGCTGGTGCACCCGCGCAGCGCCGTCCCCTACGTGCCCAGCGCCGCCCTGCTGGCCCGGCGGTCGGCGCTGGGGGACGGCTTCGACGAGTCGATGCAGGTCGCCGAGGACGTCGACCTGGTGTGGCGGCTGATCGGCGCCGGCTGGCGGGTCCGCTACGAGCCGGCCGCCCGGGTGGCGCACGAGCACCGGGTCGACCCGCGGGACTTCCTCACCCGACGGGCCTTCTACGGCAGCGGCGCGGCGCTACTGGCGCAGCGGCACGGGCCGCTCGTCGCACCGGTGGTGCTCTCGCCCTGGTCGGGGGCGGCCTGGGCGCTGGCGCTCACCGGCCGGCCCGCCGGGGTGCTCGCCGCCACCGCCGTGCTGGCCGAGGCGTCCCGCCGCCTGGCCGGCCGGGTGGCCGTGCCCGGCGGGCGGCCGCCGTACCGGTGGGCGGCCGGGCTGGTGCTGCGCGGGACGGCGGGGGCCGGCCGGATGCTGGCCCGCTCGGTGACCCGGCACCACTGGCCGCTCGCGCTGGCCGCGGCGCTGGCCTCCCGCCGGGCGCGGGCCCTGGTGCTCGCGGTGCTCGCCGGGGACGCCGTCGCGGCCTGGTGGCCGCACCGGGCGGAGGTCGACCTCGGTGCCTTCGCCGCCGGACGCCGGCTGGAGGACCTCGCCTACGGCGCCGGGCTGTGGGCCGGCGCCTGGCGGGCCCGGGACGCCACCGCGCTGCTGCCGGTCGCGCCCCCGCCGGTCGCCGGCTGACACGCGGGAGTGACGTTTCGGTGAACAACCACTCGGCGTACGGAAGGGGCGGAACAAGCCGGCGGGGCCGGGCATTGGAGTCGCCGTAGTGCGGTGACCAGCGTCGGCCCCGCAGGAGGACCGACCACGGGGAGCACCGCTTGAGCACCACCCAGGACACCAGCAGCCAGGAGGCCGCCGTCGCGGCGCGCGCCACCGGCGCCCGCGCCCACCGCGAACCGCAGCCCGCACCACCCGGTCAGGCGCGCACCGCACTGGTGCTGGGCGCGTTCGTCGCGCTCGGCCCGCTGACCATCGACATGTACCTGCCGGCCCTGCCGACCATCACCGAGGACCTGCAGACCACCTCGGCGACGGTGCAGCTCACCCTCACCGGCACCCTCGTCGGCCTCGCGCTGGGGCAGCTGGTGCTCGGCCCGCTGGCCGATGCGCTGGGCCGCCGGCGCCCGCTGCTGGCCGGCACCGCCGTGCACGTGCTGGCCTCGCTGCTGGTGCTCGTCGCCCCGAACGTCGCCGTGCTCGGTGCGCTGCGCTTCTTCCAGGGGGTCGGTGCCGCGGCCGGTGCGGTGATCGCGATCGCCGTCGTCCGTGACATGTTCACCGGCCGGGCGGCCGCCACCATGCTCTCCCGGCTGTTCCTGGTGATCGGCGCCGCGCCGGTGCTCGCCCCCACCATCGGCGGGGAGGTGCTCCGGTTCACCTCCTGGCGCGGGGTGTTCGTGGTCCTCGCGGTCTACGGCGCGCTGCTGGTGGCGATGGGCTGGTTCGCCCTGCGCGAGACGCTGCCGCCGGAGCGCCGGCGCAGCAACGGCGTCGTCGGCACGCTGCGCGGCTACCGGGCGCTGCTGCGCGACCGGACCTACGTCGGCCTGGTGCTCGTCGCCGGCCTGACCATGGCCGGCCTGTTCGCCTACGTCTCCGGCTCGTCGTTCGTCTACCAGCGCGACTTCGGGCTCAGCGAGCAGCAGTTCGGGCTGTTCTTCGGCTTCGGCGCGTTCTTCCTCATCGGCGCGACCCAGTTCAACCCGGTGCTGCTGCGGCGGTTCGGCCCGGCGCAGATCCTGGTGAGCGCCACGATCGCCGGCGCGGTGGCCGGCGCGGTCCTGCTCCTGCTGGCGGCCACCGGGGTCGGTGGGCTGTTCGGCGTCGCCGTCCCGCTGTGGGCCGTGCTCGCCGCGTGCGGTCTCGCGCTGCCCAACGCCCCGGCGCTGGCGCTGTCCCGGCACGGCGAGGCCGCCGGCACCGCCGCCGCGCTCCTGGGCGCGGTGCAGTTCGGCGTGGGCGCTGCCGTCTCCCCGCTGGTGGGCCTGCTCGGCAACGACGCGGTCGCCATGGGCACGGTGATCGTCGGCTCGCTGGTGCTGGCGCTGGTCGTGCTGTTCACCGTGGTCCGGCCCTGGCAGCTGACCGACGTCGACCCCGCGGACGCGCCGGCCGCCGCTCACTGAGCGAGCTCAGCCGATGACCACCGGAGCCGAGGTGCCGACCTGGTACAGCCGCGTCGTCCCGGTGCTCGGGCTGAGGGTCTCCTCCTCCAGCCAGAACACGTAGGGCACGCCGGGAGCCAGGCCGGCCAGCACGACGGCCTGCTCCTGGCAGCCCTCGGCGGCGGGGACCACCTGCCGGACCGGGTCGGCCTGCTCGCCGGGGACGAGCTGCTGGCTCACCGCGGACACCCGGTACGACAGCACCTCGGCCCGGCCGGCGGTCATCCAGCTCACCGTCGCCGAGCCGGGCCCGGGGACGACGCCGGGGGTCATCCGCCGTGGCGAGGAGAAGCCGCCGCACGGGTCCGGGCGGTGCTCCAGCACCGGGGGGCGGCCCACGTTCGCGTTGGGCACCACGACGATCCGGTGCGGCCGCGGGGGCTGGGGGACGACGAGCCCGGTGTCCGCCTGCCGCGCGGCCGCCGAGCCGGCGTGCGCCAGCCCCTCGCTGGTCACCGCGGCGGTGAACGGGTCGGTGCCCACCGGGCTGTTCGCGCTGAGCTGCGCGCCGACCGCCACGCCGCGGCTGGCCGTGCTGACCTCCAGCACCGCCGGCGCCACCTGGGTGCCGGCGACCAGCAGCCCGCCGGCGACGGCCACCGTGGGCACCAGCCAGCGCCGGGGGCGGCGCGCCCGGCGCCGCCGGGTCCTCGGGCTGGACTTCGTGGTCCTGCGCGCTCCGGCCATCGCCGCCTCTCCTCGGGTCCTCCCGGGAGTCTCGGCAGGACGGCGCCGGGCTCGCGCCGAAACGGGGAGGCGCGTCCCACACCGTGGCCGGGAATGCCGGGACGGCGGGGCGTCCTTGGCACCGGCTGTGAGCGCAGCGCCGACGGGCACGACGACCCCGACCACCACCCGGCATCCGGAGCTGCCCTCGGCCCGCACCGCCACGCTGGCGATCGGGGCCCTGGGGCTGGGCGGCTTCGCCATCGGCACCACCGAGTTCGTCACCATGGGCCTGCTGCCCGACATCGCCGCCGGCACCGGGGTCACCATCCCCGAGGCCGGGCACTACATCTCCGCCTACGCACTCGGCGTCGTCCTCGGCGCACCGGTGCTCGCCGCGCTGGGCGCCCGGCTGCCGCGCCGCGCGCTCGCCGTCGGCCTGATGGTCGCCTTCCTGGTGGGCAACGCGCTCACCGCGCTGGCCCCCGGCTACCCGACGCTGCTGCTGGCCCGCTTCGTCGGCGGCCTGCCGCACGGGGCGTACTTCGGGGCCGCATCGCTGATCGCCGCCTCCCTGGTCGCCCCCCACCTGCGCGGCCGCGCAGTGAGCTCGGTGATGCTGGGGCTCGCCGCGGCCAACGTCGCCGGCGTGCCCGCGGGCACCTGGCTGGGCCAGCACCTCGGCTGGCGCTCGGCCTACTGGGCGGTCGTGGTCATCGCAGTGGTCACCATCGTGGCCATCCTGGTCGTGGTGCCCTCGTCGCCGGGACGCCGGGACGCCTCCATGCGCGCGGAGCTCGGCGCGCTCAAGCGCCCGCAGGTGCTGCTCACCCTGGGCCTGGCCACCGTCGGCTTCGGCGGACTGTTCGCCATGTACAGCTACATCGCGCCCACCGTCACCGACGTCGCCGGGATGTCGGCCGGCTTCGTGCCGGTGGTGCTGCTGGCCTTCGGCGTCGGCGGCCTGCTCGGGACGGCGCTGGGTGGCCGGCTGGCCGACCGGGCGCTGTTCCCGTCCCTGATCGGGGCGACCCTGTCCACCGGCGCGCTGCTGGCGCTCATGCTGGTCGGGTCGCTGCACGCCGCCACGCTCATCGCCAACGTCTTCCTGGTCGCCGCCTCGGCCTCGACGATGGTGGTACTGCTGCAGCTGCGGCTGATGGAGGTCGCCGGCGACGCGCAGATGCTCGGCGCCGCGCTCAACCACTCCGCGCTCAACGCGGCCAACGCCCTCGGCGCCTGGCTCGGCGGCCTGGTCATCGCCGCCGGCTGGGGCTACCGCGCCCCCAGCGGCGTCGGCGCCGGGCTGGCCGTGCTGGGCCTGGGCTTCCTGCTCGCCTCCGCGCTGCTGCGCCGCCGGGAGCTCGCCGTCCGCTGAGCGGCGTCCGGGGCTGGCCTTCCGCCGCCCTGCGCTGACACACTCTGCTCCGCACCGGCTGTGACGCCGGACACACCTGCCACGCAACGGAGCGGAGGACTCGGTGACCCAGATCAACGTGCGGGTCGACGGGGCGTCCTACACGGACGACGTCGAACCACGGACCCTGCTCGTCCACCACCTGCGGGAGCAGCTGGGCAAGGTCGGCACCGTCGTCGGCTGCGACACCAGCAACTGCGGCGCCTGCACCGTCCACCTCGACGGGCACGCGGTGAAGTCCTGCACCGTCTTCGCCGTCCAGGCCGACGGCTGCGAGGTCACCACCGTCGAGGGGCTGGCCGAGGGCGGCACCCTGCACCCGGTCCAGCGGGCGTTCACCGAGATGCACGGACTGCAGTGCGGCTTCTGCACGCCGGGGATGATCATGGCCTCGATCGACCTGCTGCAGGACAACCCCGACCCGACCGACGACGAGGTCCGGGAGGGCATCGAGGGCAACCTCTGCCGCTGCACCGGCTACCAGAACATCGTCCGGGCCGTGCGCGCCGCCGCCGCCGAGATGCGGGCGGAGGACGCGCACGTCGTCCCCGCCGAGGTCGACACCGCGGCGGCCGACCACGTGGTGGTGCAGGCATGACCGTCACCGAGGAGCCCGGCGCCCCCGCCCCCGAGACCCCCGTCCCCGAGGTCGGGCAGGCACGCCGCCGCAAGGAGGACGCCCGGCTGATCACCGGGCGCACGCAGTGGACCGACAACCTGGTGCTGCCCGGGATGCTGCACCTCGCGGTGCTGCGCAGCCCGATGGCGCACGCCCGGATCACCGCCGTCGACGTCACCGCCGCCCGGGAACGGCCCGGCGTCGTCGCCGTCTATACCGGCCGCGACCTGGCCGACGAGCAGGGCTCGCTGCCCTGCGCCTGGCCGGTCACCCCGGACATGGTCAACCCCGGGCACCCCTCGATCGCCGTCGACCGGGTCAACCACGTCGGGGAGGCGGTGGCGGTCGTCGTCGCGCGCAGCCGGACGGCGGCCGCGGACGCGCTCGAGGCGATCGAGATCGACTACGAGCCGCTGCCGGTGGTGCTCGACATGGAGCAGGCGGTGCAGGACGGCGCCCCGCTGGTGCACGAGCACACCACCTCCAACACCAGCTACCACTTCGTCTTCGACGCCGGGGAGGCCGGCACGGGCGCGGACACCGACGCGGCCTTCGCCGACGCCGAGGTGGTGGTCAGCCGCCGGTTCGTGCAGCAGCGGCTGATCCCGGCGTTCATGGAGCCCCGCTCGGTCGTCGTCCAGCCGCTCGGCGACAACTACACGATGTGGTCGGCCACCCAGGTGCCGCACATCCTGCGGGTGATGGCGGCGATGGTCACCGGCATCCCGGAGCACAAGCTGCGGGTGATCGCCCCCGACGTCGGCGGCGGCTTCGGCGGGAAGCTGCAGGTCAACCCGGAGGAGATCCTCTGCCTGCTGATCGCCCGGCGGCTGGGCAAGCCGGTCAAGTGGACCGAGACCCGCAGCGAGTCGCTGATGACCGCCCACCACGGCCGCGACCAGGTGCAGTACATCGACGTCGCCGCCGACCGCGACGGCACCGTGCGGGGGCTGCGCTGCCGGATCCTCGCCGACATGGGCGCCTACCTGCGGCTGATCACCCCGGGCGTGCCGGTGCTGGGCGCGTTCATGTTCCCCGGCATCTACCGGTTCCCGGCCTACCGGTTCGAGTGCGACGGCGTCTTCACCAACAAGGTGCCCACCGACGCCTACCGCGGCGCCGGGCGGCCGGAGGCCACCTTCGCGATCGAGCGGATCATGGACGAGCTCGCCGTCGAGCTGGACATGGACCCGCTGGAGCTGCGCCGGAAGAACTGGATCGACAGCTTCCCGTTCACCACCGTCGCCGGGCTGGAGTACGACTCGGGCGACTACGCCACCGCCACCCAGCAGGCGCTGGAGCTGATCGGCTACGACGAGCTGCGCGCCGAGCAGCGGCGGCGGCGCGAGTCCGATGACCCGGTCCAGCTGGGCATCGGCTTCTCCACCTTCACCGAGATGTGCGGGCTGGCGCCCTCCCGGGTGCTCGGCTCGCTGGCCTACGGCGCGGGCGGCTGGGAGTCGGCGTCCATCCGGATGCTGCCCACCGGGAAGGTCGAGGTGGTCACCGGCTCGACCCCGCACGGGCAGGGCCACGAGACGGCGTGGAGCCAGATCGTCGCCGACTCCCTCGGGGTGCCCTTCGAGGACGTCGAGGTGCTCCACGGGGACACCTCGGTCTCCCCCCGGGGGATGGACACCTACGGCTCGCGCTCCCTGGTGGTGGGCGGCACGGCGGTGGTCAAGGCCGCGGAGAAGGTGGTCGCCAAGGCCCGCCGGGTCGCTGCCCACCTGCTGGAGGCCAGCGAGGACGACCTGGAGTTCAGCGGCGGCCGGTTCTCGGTCCGGGGGACGCCGGGGGCCGGGATGGACATCCAGGAGATCGCCCTGGCCGTCTTCGCCGCGCACGACTACCCGGAGGGGATCGAGCCCTCCATCGACGCCGAGGCCACCTTCGACCCGGACAACTTCTCCTTCCCGCACGGCACGCACATCTGCGCGATGGAGGTCGACACCGACACCGGCTTCGTGAAGATCCGGAAGTACGCGTGCGTCGACGACGTCGGCACGATCGTCAACCCGCTGATCGTCGAGGGCCAGGTGCACGGCGGCCTGGCCCAGGGGATCGCGCAGGCGCTGTACGAGGAGGCGGTCTACGACGCCGAGGGCAACCTGACCACCGGCACCTTCGTCGACTACCTCGTGCCCTCGGCCACCGACCTCCCGCACTTCGACACCGGGCACACCGTGCACCCGGCCACCGGCAACCCGCTGGGCGCCAAGGGGGTCGGCGAGGCCGGGTGCATCGCCAGCACCCCGGCGGTGGTCAACGCCGCCCTCGACGCGGTCCGGCACCTGGGCGTCACCGACATCCGGATGCCGCTGACCCCCGAGCGGGTGTGGCGGGCCCTGCACACCGGGGGCGACGGCGGCGACCGCGCCGCCGAGGGCAGCAACGCCTACGGCGGTGCCCGCACCACCGAGTCCGGCTACGAGGAGGCAGAGCAGTGATACCCGCACCCTTCGCCTACGCCCGGCCGACCACCGTCGAGGAGGCGCTGCAGGCGATCGCCGACGGGGGTGAGGACGTCAAGGTCCTGGCCGGCGGGCAGTCGCTGATCCCGGTCATGCGGCTGCGGCTCGCCGCGCCGGAGACCGTCGTCGACCTCACCCGCGTGCCCGAGCTGCGCGGCGTCCGGGAGGAGGGTGACGGCCTCGTGATCGGCGCGATGACCACCCACGCCGACGTGCTCACCGACCCGCTGCTGGCCCGGTACGGGCGGCTGGTGGTGCAGGCCACCGAGACCGTCGCCGACCGGCAGGTGCGCCGGCGCGGCACGTTCGGCGGCGCGCTGGCCCACGCCGACCCGGCCGGTGACCTGCCGGCGGTGGCGCTCGCGCTGGACGCGGAGTTCGTGCTCGCCGGGCCGTCCGGACGGCGCACCGTCGCGGCGGCGGACTTCTTCGTCGACTACCTCACCACCGCCCTGGACGACGGCGAACTGCTCGTGGAGGTCCGCATCCCCAAGCTCGGCGAGGAGTGGGGGGTGCGGTACGAGAAGTTCAACCGGGTCGCCCAGGCCTGGTCGATCGTCGCGGTGGCCACCGCCGTCCGGCGGGAGGGCGGGCGGATCACCGAGGCCCGGATCGGGCTGACCAACATGGGCCCCACCCCGCTGCGGGCCCGGGCCACCGAGGCCGCCCTGGTCGGGGTGGACGTCAGCCTGGAGACGGTCACCGCCGCTGCTGCGCAGGCCGCCGAGGGCACCAGCCCGAGCAGCGACCTCAACGCCCAGGCCGACTACCGCCAGCACCTGGCCACCGTGCTCACCCGGCGCGCGGTGGCCGCGGCGGCCGGCCTCTAGCGCACCGGCGCACGCCGGACCGGTCCGTCACATCGGCGTGGCCGTCCGGCGTGCCGCGGGCCGATCTCCTGCGCACCGCCCCCTGACGTGGTCGGATGGGGGCCGCCGAGCAACTCGTCCCCGGAGGTCCCGCAGTGCAGCTGGAGAACTCGTTCATCGTCCCGGTGCCGATCGACGACGCCTGGCGGGTGCTGCTGGACATCGAGCGGATCGCCCCGTGCATGCCCGGCGCCGTGCTCGACTCGGTGACCGGGGACGAGTTCACCGGCCGGGTCAAGGTGAAGCTCGGCCCGATCAACCTGACCTACCAGGGCAAGGCGTCGTTCGTGGAGAAGGACGAGGCGGCGCACCGCGCGGTCATCGACGCCAAGGGCAAGGACCAGCGCGGCAACGGCACCGCGGCCGCGACGGTCACCGCCACCCTCGCGGCCGAGGGCAGCACCACCCGGGTCGACGTGCTCACCGACCTGAACATCACCGGCCGCCCGGCCCAGTTCGGCCGCGGCGTGATGACCGACGTGGGCAACAAGCTGCTGGGCCAGTTCGCCGACAAGCTCGCCGCCCAGCTGGCCACCACCGGTGACGACGTCGCCGTCGACCAGCAGGCGGCCGCGACCCCGCAGGAGCCGACGCCGTCCGCGAAGGTCGCCGCCGCCGCGTCGAAGGCGGCCGCGACCACCGCCGGCGTGGTGGAGGAGGCGGCGATGTCCGCGGAGGGCGCCGGGGGCGACGGTCCGGCGAAGAAGTCCGCCGCGGCAGCGAAGAAGACCGCGGCGACCGCAGCCGACAAGGCCGCCGACGCGGAGGCGTCGGCCGGTGCGCCGGCGAAGAAGGCCGCTCCCGCGAAGGCGGCCAAGGCCGCACCGGCGAAGTCCGCCGCGGCCCGCGCCGCCGAGGGGACGGCCGCCGCGGAGACCAGCCCGGTGCCCGACCCGACGGTGCCGCCGCGCCGGTCGAAGGCGGCCCCGGCGAAGGCCGCCTCGCCGACCGGGGCGACCACGCCGGACACCGTCCCCGCCGCCGAGACCCCGACCGAGACCCCGTCCGAGGCGCCGGCCACCCCGGCGAAGAAGGCCGCGCCCAGCCGGCCCCCGGCGGGCACCACCGCGCCGCCGAACCGGCCCGCCGGCGGTGGACCGGCCAAGAGCACGCCCGCCGCCGCCCCGCCCGCGCCCCGGCCGGCGCCCTCCCCGGCGCCCGAGCCCGAGCCGATCGACCTGCTCGAGGTGGCCGGCAGCGCGGCCATGACGCGCTTCGCCGCGCCGGCCGCCGGGGCCGCCGCGGTGCTGGTGCTGCTCGTGCTGGTGCTGCGCCGCCGCAAGCGCTGAGCCGGGGGCCCGGACCTCCTCCTGGGACAGTCGTGGGGGGGGGGGGGGGGGGGGGGGGGGGGGGGGGGGGGGGGGGGGGGGGGGGGGGGGGGGGGGGGGGGGGGGGGGGGGGGGGGGGGGTGGGGGGGTGTGTTTCTGAGTT
>NZ_JBJGZY010000022.1:0-67108 GCF_054050755.1 Modestobacter sp. SYSU DS0511 | reverse complement strand
CCCCCCCCCCCCCCCCCCCCCCCCCCCCCCCCCCCCCCCCCCCCCCCCCC
This sequence comes from Modestobacter sp. SYSU DS0511, assembly GCF_054050755.1. Lineage (NCBI taxonomy): Bacteria > Bacillati > Actinomycetota > Actinomycetes > Geodermatophilales > Geodermatophilaceae > Modestobacter > Modestobacter sp. SYSU DS0511. Next base: position 67,058 of record NZ_JBJGZY010000022.1, on the reverse strand, counting down.
CCCCCCCCCCCCCCCCCCCCCCCCCCCCCCCCCCCCGGGACCGGTGCAGCAGTGCGCTCGTCGAGCGCGAGCCGTCAGCGGACGGTCGAGCGGTCGGCCTCGGCGGCCCCCTTGCTCGGCCACGTCTTGGCGCCGATCACCCCGCCGACAGCCGCTGCGGCGATCGAGAGGCCCAGGCCCAGGGCAGCCCAGCCGGCGCTCGTGCGGGCGACGTCCGCAGCCTCACCAGCCGCGATGTCCGGCAGGTTGGCCTGCTGGATGCCGGCGACGTCGGTCACCAGCCCGGCGAGGGAACCGAACAGGGCGCCGCCGCCGAACAGGGTCAGGAGCACCAGCGTGACCACGGTGAGCGCCCAGACGAGGATGCCGTGCAGCAGCCCCTCGGCGAAGCCGCGCCACAGTGCGGTCGCTCCGGCGGTGAGCCCACCCAGGAAGAGGGCGATCAGGCCGTTGACCGCGCTGAGCCAGTCGGCGTTGCTCGCCCCGTCTCCAGGACCGACGTCCCACCAGCCCAGGGCCAGGGTGGCCACCTGCAGCAGCAGGAAGGTCGGCACCGCCACGACCAGGCCGGCCCAGACCGGGCCCCAGCGCACCCGGTCACGGCGGGACGACCCGCTAGTGACCACCGGGGCGTCCCGATGGGCACGGCTCCCGGGGTCGACCGCACCGGCGCGGTGAGCCCCCTCACCACTGACGCCGGCGGGCTCCGCCACCACGTCCTCGCGCGGGTTCGTCTCCGTCCGCGCACGACTCTCCGTCATCTCGATTCCTCGTTCCGCTCGGGGTCGTTGACGACTCGGATGTGCCCGCTCGGTCCGCAGCCCACCACCCCCGGCACGGAGCTGTCACCGGATCGTCATCCGCACCGGGGAACCCCGGGTCGGCGAGGGGCCGCAGAGGTGGTCGGGACCTCAGCCGACGCGGAAGAAGTCGAAGACGACGGCGTCCGGGTGCCGCACCCCCGAGCCGACGAACACGTGCGACGTGAGGACCGCCAGCCGCGGGACCTCGGTCTCGAAGCGCGGCACGGACCGGAAGTAGATGCGCGCCGGGTCGACCGGCAGCCCGTCGCGCAGCCGGGCGATGTCCTCGGCCGACCCGGTGCGCAGGCCGGTGTTCTCCACGTAGACCCGCTCCCCCCGGTCGGACTCCAGGACGTACCGGGCCTCGGCGACGGTCTCCGTCGGGGTCCGGATCACCTGGAAGTCGGCCCCGCCCGGCAGCACCCGTCCGGTCAGCAGGGGCCCGGACACGACACCGCCGGTGATCGGGATGACCCGTCGCATCCCGGCCGGCGTCGCGCCGATCTCGATCGCCGGGTCGACGGTGACCTCCAGGTGCAGCAGGTGCTCCAGAGGCGGCGGCGCGGGAGGCACGGGGTCTCCGATCGATCGAGGGCGTGGTGCCGGCGAACCGGCCGAGGGGCTACCAGAGGACACCGGGGTTGAGGATCCCCTTCGGGTCCAGGGCAGTGCGCACCCGCCGCCCGACGTCCATGACGTCGTCGTCCAGCTGGTCCAGCAGCGCTGACCGCTTGGTCCGCCCGACCCCGTGCTCGCCGGTGATGGTGCCGCCGCAGTCGAGGGCGACCCGGAGGACGGCGTCGAAGGCCTGCAGCGCGCGCTGCCGCGCCTCCTCGTCGCCGGGGCGGTGCACGATGGCCGGGTGCAGGTTGCCGTCGCCGGCGTGCGCGAAGACCGGGATCTCGACCCGGAACGTCGCGGCGATGGCCTCGATGCGCTCCATCGCGGTGGGCAGCTGGTGCACCGGCACGCAGATGTCCTCGGACAGGACGGCGCCGCGGACGTCGACGGCGTGGCCGACCGCGCGCCGCGCCTCCAGGAACATGTCCCCCTCGTCCGGGTCGTCGGTGGCGAACACGCTGGTGGCGCCGGCCGCCTCGCAGCACTCCGCCATGACGGCCAGCTCGTCGGACCGGGCGGCGCCGGGCGCGTCGGACTGGCCGACCAGCAGGGCCCCGGCGTCCCGGTCCAGGCCCATCGCCCGGAAGTCCTCGACGGCGTTGATCGACGCCGAGTCCATGAGCTCCAGCATCGACGGTCGGGCCCGTGACCCCATCGCCACCACGGCGCGGGCGGCGGCGCGGGTGTCGTCGAAGTAGGCCACGAGCGTGCCCGCCGGGTGCGGCTGCGGCACCAGCCGGAGCATCACCCGGGTGATCACCCCCAGGGTCCCCTCGCTGCCGACGAAGAGCTTGAGCAGCGGGAGCCCGGCGACGTCCTTGACGGTGCGCCCACCCAGGGTGATCAGCCGCCCGTCGGCCAGGACGACGTCGATCCCGTACACGTAGTCGGTGGTGACGCCGTACTTGACGCAGCAGATCCCTCCGGCGTTGGTCGCCACGTTCCCGCCGATCGAGGAGATCCGGAACGAGCCCGGGTCCGGCGGGTACCAGAGCCCGTGCTCGGCAGCGGCTGCCTTGACGGCGGCGTTGAGCGCCCCGGGTCCGGCGACGGCGGTGCGGTTGACCGGGTCGATCTCGATCGTGGTCATCCGCTCGGTGCTCAGCACCAGGCATCCGTCGACGGCAGTGGCACCACCGGCCAGGCTGGTGCCGGCGCCGCGGACGATCACCGGGACCCGGTGCTCGTCCGCCCACCGGACCGCGGCCTGCACGTGGGCGGCCGACTCGGCGCGCACCACGGCCACTGGCCACCCGGCGTCGGGCAACCGCGACCAGTCGTGGCGGTACCCCTCGACCACCGCCGGGTCGGTGACGACCACCCCGTCCGGGAGCGCCGTCCGCAGCAGTTCGACCGGGGCGCCCTGGGCGACCGTGTCCTCCATCCGCTCAAGCAAGCAGACGCCGGGGTCATGGGCAAGCGAGCGTTCCCGGTGCACCGGTGGATACGTCATCCGACCTAGCAGCACCTGCCGGAAACGCTCTACCGAACTGGCCCGTGCAATGGTGTCCCGGGCCACACTCGGGCCCTAGGCTCACTCCGGGGTGCAGGTGCCGTGCTCGATGCGTGCACGCCCCCGTTCGCATGCACTGCCAGACGTTTCCACCACCTGATGCACTCGAAGGGAGGATCGTGACGAGGTCGAGTCGACCCGCAGGGCCTGGCGACGCCCGGTCCTCCGGCAGCCCCACGGTCGAGGCCACGGTCGAGGCCACGGACCCGACGACGCCACCCTCGGTGGCCGACCGGTCAGCCGCGGACGCCGCGGCACCCGGCCCTGCCGGTGACCGCGCGCCCCGAGCGCGGGACGATCGGCGCAGTGAGCGGCTGCGCGACTGGGCGCTGCCCCTGCTGGGGGTGGCCATCGCCGTCGGCGTGTTCGAGCTGCTCCCCCGGATCGGCCTGATCGACCGGCGGTTCTTCCCACCGGCGTCGGAGATGTTCGGCGCGCTCTGGGACCGGGTCGCCGACGGCTCGATCTGGGAGCCGATCGGGCAGACGCTGCAGGGCTGGGGCCTGGGCCTGGGCACCGCGCTGGTGATCGCGCTGCCGCTGGGCATCGTGATCGGGTCGGTGTACCTGCTCTTCATGGCCACCCGGACGACGGTGGAGTTCCTCCGGCCGATCCCGTCCGTGGCGCTGATCCCGCTGGCCGTCCTGGTCTTCGGGGCCGGGCTGGAGAGCAAGTGGTTCCTCGCCGCCTTCGCCGCGACCTGGCCGATCCTGCTGCAGACGCTGTACGGCGTCCGGGACGTCGACCCGGTCGGCCTGGACACCGCCCGGTCCTTCGGCATCGGCGCCTTCACCCGGTTGCGGCGGGTGGTGCTGCCCAGTGCGCTGCCCTACATCGTCACCGGGATCCGCATCTCCTCGGCGGTGGCGCTGATCCTGTCGGTCACCGCAGAGCTCGTCCTCGGCGCGCCCGGCCTCGGCCAGGAGATCAACATCGCCCGGCAGAGCGGGGCCGTGCCCGGCATGTACGCCCTGATCATCACCACCGGCCTGATCGGCTGGCTGCTGAACATCGCCCTGTCCGTCATCGAGCGGCGCCTGCTGCACTGGCACGCGTCGCAGCGGGAGCGTGCCCGTTGAACGAGCCCAGCCGGCCGATCCGGATCCTCGGCATCGGCCTGGAGTTCATCGTCCCGATCGCCTTGCTGGTGGCGTGGGCGCTGGCGTCGTCGAACAGCACATCGTTCTACTTCCCGCCGCTGGTCGACATCTTCCGGGCCTTCGGCGACACCTGGTTGTTCGAGCGGGTCGGCAGCGACGTCGTGCCCAGCCTGGCGCGCATGTTCGCCGGCTACGCGATCGCCCTGGTCGCCGCGCTGGTCATCGGGGTGGCGCTGGGGCTGAACCGGACGCTCGGCCGGATGGCCGACCCCGTCGTCCAGTTCCTGCGGGCCATCCCGGCCCCGGTGCTGCTGCCCGCCGGCATCCTGCTGCTGGGCATCGGTTCGGAGATGAAGGTGGCGCTGATCGCCTTCGTCTGCGTGTGGCCGGTGCTGCTCAACACGATCGACGGCGTCGCCGGGGTCGACCCGGCACTCCGGGAAACCGCCCGCAGCTACGGGATCCCGTGGCGCGACCGGCTGTTCCGGGTGGTGCTGCCCTCGGCCTCGCCGCAGATCTTCGCCGGTGCCCGGATCAGCCTGTCGCTGGCCGTGATCATGATGGTGGTCTCGGAGATGATCGCCAGCAGCAACGGCATCGGCTACTTCGTCCTGCAGTCCCAGCGCACGTACGCCATCACCGCGATGTGGTCCGGGATCATCCTCCTGGCGATCATCGGCTACGTGCTCAACGTCCTGTTCCTGCTCGTCGAGCGCCGAGTGCTCCGCTGGCACCGCGGTGCCCGCGCCGGCGCCGGCTGACCGGAGGTCCCCACCATGTTGCGCGTCGAAGGCCTCAGGAAGGTCTACCAGGAGGGCACCAAGCGTGCCTTCGAAGCGGTTGCCGACATCACCTTCACCGTCGAGCAGCGGGAGCTGGTCTGCATCGTCGGCCCCTCGGGGGCGGGGAAGACCACGCTGCTGAAGATGATGGCCGGGCTGCTGCCGCCCAGCTCCGGCGCCGTCTACCTGGACGGCGAGGAGGTCAACGGCCCGCCCGAGAAGATGGCCCTGGTCTTCCAGGACTACTCGCGGTCGCTGTACCCCTGGATGACGGTGGAGGAGAACATCGCCTTCCCGCTCAAGCACCGCAAGCTGGAAAAGTCCGAGTCGGCGGAGCTGATCCGGGACACCCTGCAGTCGGTCGGCCTGGCCGGGGCGGGGAAGAAGTACCCCTGGCAGCTGTCGGGCGGCATGCAGCAGCGCGTGGCCATCGCGCGGGCGCTGGCCTACCAGCCGGAGATCCTGCTCATGGACGAGCCGTTCGCCTCCGTCGACGCGCAGACCCGCGCCGACCTCGAGGACCTCGTGCTGGAGCTGCGCGGGCGGTACGGCGTCACGGTCGTCTTCGTCACCCACGACATCGACGAGTCGGTGTACCTCAGCGACCGGGTGGTGGTGCTCTCGCCCTCCCCCACCCGGGTGCAGGAGATCGTCGACATCCCGCTCCCCCGGCCACGCGACCAGGTCGCCACCAAGGAGCTCGCTGACTTCGCGCACCTGCGCGCCTACGTCTGGCGCTCGATCAAGCGGCCCGAGGCCGCCGACGTCCCGGCCTGACCCTCCGGCGGCCACCTCCCCCGAGGGGCCACCCGGTGTTCCACCGACGCAACACCACCAGAAGGAGAACGATGAGCCACCGTCCGTTCACCCGTCGCGCCACCTCCACGGTCGCCGGCCTGGCCGTGGTCGCCCTCGCGGCCACCGGCTGCGGCGGCGACAGCGACAGCGATGCCTCGGGAGGCGGGGGCGAGGGCGGCGGCACGACGACCGTGCAGGTCGGCACGCTGCCCATCGCCAACGCCGCCGCCATGTACCTCGGCATGGAGCAGGGCTTCTTCGAGGACGAAGGGCTGGAGATCGAGCCGACCGTCCTGCAGACCGGCAACGACATCATCACCGGCCTGGTGTCCGGCGACTTCGACTTCGGCTTCGTCGGCTACATCTCCGCCGGCATTGCGGCCGCCCAGGGGGTGCCCGTCTGCGTGGTGACCGCCAGCGACGCCACCGGCACGAGCACCGAGGACGACTGGCAGGTGCTGGTCGCCAGCGGCGACAGCGACATCGAGAGCGCGGCGGACCTCGCCGGCAAGACGATCAGCGTCAACGGCCTGGGCGGTGTCGCCGAGGTCATGCTGAAGGCGTCGCTGGACCAGGAGGGTGTCGACTGGCGCACGGTCGAGCTGATCGAGGTGCCCTTCCCCGAGGTGCCCGCCGCGGTCGAGGCCGGCCGGATCGACGCCGGCTACACGTCCGAGCCGTTCGTCACCACCGTGCTGGACCAGGGCGGCAAGGTCGCCTTCGCCCCGCAGTCGGCCATCGCCCCGGAGTACCCGAACGGGTCGTACGCGGCGAGCCAGATGTACGTGCAGGAGAACGCCGACGTCGTCGAGCGGTTCGAGGCGGCGATGACCACCTCGCTGGACTACGCCCGGGAGAACCCGGACGCCATCCGCGAGATCATCCCGACCTACACGCAGATCTCCGAGGACGTCGCCGGGCGCATGCGGCTGCCGGTCTACCAGTCGGAGCTGCAGACCGACGCCATCGACCAGCAGATGGGGTTCATGGAGACCTACGACATCGTCGAGGACGCTCCCAGCGCCGACGAGCTCATCTGCGGCTGACCTGATCCGCGACTGACGGCCGCTGCGCCGGGCCCTGCCCGGCGCAGCGGCCGTTCGCGTGTCGGGTCCGGCGGCGCGGACGCACAACCCGGCGTGCCCCGGGAACGAACGAGGCCCTGACCGGCGATCACGCTGGTCAGGGCCTTCTTTGCTCCCCCGACTGGACTTGAACCAGTAACCCTGCGATTAACAGTCGCATGCTCTGCCAATTGAGCTACGGGGGAACGAACGGGTTGGTCGCCCGTGCGCCTGGAAGAGACTACCCCACCTGGCCGGCGGCGCCGGGAGGGGGTTCTCGGCGGGTCGCGCGGCGCGACGGCCGGTAGCGTTCCCACGACCATCCCGATCCCTGGAGGCACCCCCCGTGGCCAAGCTGTCCTTCCTCGCCGGCTTCGGTGCCGGCTACGTCCTCGGTGCACGGGCCGGCCGTGAGCGCTACGAGCAGATCCGCCGCGCCTACAACCACGCCAAGGACGACCCGCGCTTGCAGAGCGTCGCGGGCATGGCCCAGGCCCAGGCCGACGCCGCGGTGAAGTCGGTCAAAGCCGGCCTCGGGAAGGACGACACCCAGCGCTGACCCGCCCCCGGCCCGCGCTCAGCGGGTCGGGTCGTCGGCGTCCACCGCGGCGGCCAGCCGGTCCCGGGCGATCTGCCGGGCCTGCGGGTCGTCGCGGTCGGCGTCGTCGTCGAACACCACAGTCCACTCCCGTGCCGCCTGGCCGGGCACCCGGCGGGCCACCAGCAGCACCGCACCGCCGCCGGGCAGCGGGTGCCGCTGACTGGTGACCACCGTGCGGTCGACCCGGCTGCGCACCTCGGCCGGCAGCTCCCCCGCCTCGGTGAGCACGTACCGCTGCTGCGGCGCCCGGGCCTGCACACCCGGCTCGACCTCGGTGAGCGGGGTGACCAGGAAGCTGCCCCCGGCGCCCGCCGCGGTCCACCGCGCGGTGCCCACCTCGTGCCACCGGAGCACCGGCACCGCCGCCGCGTCGCCGAGCGCCAGGTCGTCCGGCACCACCCGCAGCCCGCGGCTGGTGGCCACCAGCCAGCCGCCGCTCACCAGCACACCCCAGGCGAGCACCCGCTCGTCGGCGTCCGGCGAGGCGGCGACCACCGCCCGGACCGGCTCGGGTGGGCGGGCGAACCGGGCGCGCAGCGCGCCGAGCAGCGTCACGGCGTGAGGCCGCCGGCCGCCCGCTTGCGCAGCGAGATCGCCAGCTGCTCGAGGTCCATCAGCTGCTTGAACGCCGTCATGTACTCGTCGGCGGCCTCGACCGGGTTCATCCGCTGCAGCTTGCCCTTGAGCACGGCCACCTGCCGGACTGTGGTGATCTCCTGCAGCCGGGCCATCAGGGCGTTGACGTAGGTGACGTCGTTCTCCCCCACCGACCGCATCGGCTCCACCGCCAGTGCGGTCAGCATCGCCTTCGCCGTCTCCCGGTCGCAGTGCTGCTCCACCTGCTCGACCCAGTCGGCGCCGCTGACCGTGGCCCCGGCCGCTCCCCCGGCCGCGGCGACCGCGGCGGCCACGGCGGCGTAGTCGGGGTGGGTGAAGTCGTCGGCGCGCACGGCGTCGAACTCGGGACCGGCGATCTCCGGGCACTGCAGGGCGGCCTTCACCGCTTCCCGCTCCACCTCGACCGCGACGTCGTCCGGGCTCTTGCGCGGGGTGCGCACCCGGCCCCGCTCCGGAGCGGCGCCGCCGTCGGCCAGGCGGCGCACCCGGGCGACCACCTCGCTCTCGTCGGGCAGACCGAGCAGCCCGGCGAGCCGGCGGGCGTAGGCCGGCCGCAGCGCGTGGTCCTTGATCTGGGCCAGGAGCGGCGCGGTCTTGTCCAGCGCCGCGACCCGGCCCTCCACGGTGTCCAGGTCGTACTCGGCCAGCATCGTCCGTAGCACGAACTCGATCAGCGGGGTGCGCCGGGCGATGAGGTCGCGCACCGCGGCGTCCCCGTGCGCCTGGCGCAGCTCGCACGGGTCGCGCCCCTCCTGCTCGACCGCGACGAACGTCTGCGCGACGAAGCGCTGGTCCTCCTTGAACGACTTCATCGCCGCCGCCTGGCCGGCCGCGTCGCCGTCGAAGGTGTAGACGACCTCCCCGCGGAACTCGTCCTGGTCCATCAGCAGCCGGCGCAGCACGTTGATGTGCTCGGCGCCGAAGGCCGTGCCGCAGGAGGCGACCGCGGTGGTCACGCCGGCCACGTGGCAGGCCATGACGTCGGTGTAGCCCTCGACGACGACCGCCTGGTGGTTGCGGGCGATGTCCCGCTTGGCCCGCTCGACGCCGTAGAGCACCGAGCTCTTCTTGTACAGCGGCGTCTCGGGGGTGTTGAGGTACTTCGGGCCCGGGTCGTCGTCCATCAGCTTGCGTGCGCCGAAGCCGATGACGTCGTTGGTGAGGTCGCGGATCGGCCAGATCAGCCGGCGGTGGAACCGGTCGATCAGCGTGCCACGAGAGGACTCCTTGGCCAGCCCGGCGGTGACCAGCTCGGCCTGCGTGTAGCCCAGGCCGCGCAGGTGTCGGGTGAGGACGTCCCAGCCGCCGGGGGCGTAGCCGCAGCCGAAGTCGAGGGCGACCTGCCGGTCGAAGCCACGCTCGGCGAGGAACTGCCGGGCCGGTGCTGCCTCCGGGGTCATCAGCTGCTCGGCGTAGAAGCGCGCGGCCTCGGCGTTGGCGGCGACCAGCCGGGCCCGCTGCCCGGCCGCGGCCCGGTCAGGCCCCCCGGTGGGCCGCCCGCCGTCGTCCTCGTAGTGCAGCTCGACGTTGGCCCGGCCGGCCAGCAGCTCGACGGCCTCGGTGAAGGAGAGGTGGTCGATGTCCTGGATGAACCGGATGACGTCACCGCCGGCCCCGCACCCGAAACAGTGGAACAGGTTCCGTGAGGGGGTCACGTGGAAGGACGGTGACTTCTCGTCGTGGAAGGGGCACAGCCCCTTCAGGCTGCCGCCGCCGGCGCGCTTGAGCTGCAGGTGCTCACCGACGATCTCGTCGATCTTCGCCCGTTCGCGGACCAGCGCGATGTCGGCGGCCCGGATGCGTCCGCGACCGGCCATGGCTCGTCCTCCCTCTCAGCCGATGCCCGGGGCGCCGGCGACGCTCTCACCGGTCGCGCGGTAGAGCAGGTACGCGGCGGTCTCCCGGAGGATGTAACGGAACTGCGTGGTGCGGGTCTGCACCGCGGGGCCCTGGCGGGTGGGCGAGCTGGTGGCGTCCATACCGGCGTCCTCCGCCATCCGCTCGGCTCGCATCGCGTGCCACGGGTCGCTGACCAGGACGGCGGTGTTCCAGCCGCGTTCGGCGAACTCCGCGGCGACCGCGCGGACGCTCTGCAGCGTGTCGGCGCCCTCCTGCACGGCCAGCAGCGCCTCGCGGGGGACGCCCGTCCCGGCGAGGTAGTCGCGACCGGCCTCGGCCTCGGAGAACTCGTCGCCCTCGGCCCGGCCGCCCACGGTCACGACCACCGGAGCCACGCCCTGCTCGTACAGCTCACGGGCGTGCTCCAGCCGCGCCTCGAAGATGGAGGACGGGACGCCGTTGTACTGCGCCGAACCGAGCACCACGATCGCGTCGGAGGCCGGGCGGGCGTCCTGCCGGGCGGTCCACCAGATCGCCAGCGCCGTCGAGCCGACCAGCAGCACCGACGCCGCCACCGCGGCCCCGACCACCCGGACGGCCAGCCGGCCCGCGAACGCTGCCACGCGTCATGGGTACCACGCGGCGCTGACAGCGGTGGGGCTGGTGGGTGGGCGGCTCGCCGGTCAGTCGAGCGCCCGGTTGCCGCAGACCTTCGTGCCGCCCTCGGGGACGACGGTGAGCTGGGTCCGGGATACCGAGCCGTCGTCGTCCCAGCGGACGTCGACCCGCTGCACCGGCATGCCGTCGACCACGTCCGCGGTGGTGCCGGTGACCTCCGGGGTGCCCGGCCGGACGTAGTCCTCGGCCAGGTCCGGGGCGAGCACCCGGGCCCGCACGTCGTCGCAGACCAGGTCGTAGGCGGTGCCGAGGTCACCGGCGCTGAGGGCGCGCACGAAGACCGTCGCGACCTCCTCGGCCTGGTCCTCCGGTGAGCCCTTGAACACGCCCATCGCGGCGACCATGCCGACCGCCACCACCAGGGTGCCGATGAGCAACCCCAGCAGCAGGCCGGTGCGCCGGCGCGGGGTGCCGGTGTGCAGCGGCGCCGGACCGTCGTCGTAGAGGAAGGGGCCGGTGGTCATCCGCCGCTCACCGTCAGCTCCGCGCCGGACGGCGGGGTCGGGTCGTCGCGGTCGGCCAGCCAGCCCTCCGGCAGCGCCACCGGCCGCGGCGGGGTGGTGCGCCCGCGCGGGGCACCCAGCACCGCCTCCGGGTAGGGCTGGTCGGCGATCCGGCCGAGCAGCTCGGCCAGCTCGTCCAGGCTGCTGACCATCGCCAGCGCCCGGCGGACGTCGGAGCCCACGCTGAACCCCTTGAGGTACCAGGCGACGTGCTTGCGGAAGTCGGTGCAGCCCCACAGCTCGCCCTGGTCCTCCGCCAGCAGCGTGGCGTGCCGGTGCATGACCGCGGCCACCTCGCGCAGCGTCGGCAGCGTGCGCCGCGACGAGCCGGCGAAGGCCGCGGCCAGGTCGCCGAACAGCCACGGCCGGCCCAGGCAGCCCCGCCCGACCACCACGCCGGCGCACCCGGTCTCGGCGACCATGTGCAGCGCGTCGTCGGCCTCCCACAGGTCGCCGTTGCCCAGCACCGGGATCTCGACGGTCTCCACCAGCCGGGCGATCGGCGCCCAGTCGGCGGTGCCGCTGTAGAGCTGGTCGGCGGTTCGGCCGTGCAACGTGATCCCCGCCGCGCCCTCGTCCTGGGCGATCCGCCCGGCGTCGAGGTAGGTGACGTGGTCGGCGTCGATCCCGATGCGGGTCTTCACCGTCACCGGTACGTCGCGGGCGGCGGTGACGGCGGCCCGGACGATGTTCCGGAACAGGGTGCGGCGCCACGGCAGCGCCGAGCCGCCGCCCTTGCGGGTCACCTTGGGCACCGGGCAGCCGAAGTTGAGGTCGATGTGCGCCGGGCGGGTGCCGGCCACGTTCTCGTCGACCAGCATCTCCACCGCCCGCCCGACGGTGGCCGGGTCGACGCCGTAGAGCTGGACGCTGAACGCGTCGGCCTCACCGGGCGCGGCCTGGACCATCTGCAGCGTCTTCGCGCTGCGCTCGACCAGCGCCCGGGTGGTGATCATCTCGCAGACGTAGAGCCCTGCCCCGAACTCGCGGCACAGCGTGCGGAAGGCCGGGTTGGTGATCCCGGCCATCGGCGCGAGCACCACGGCGGGGTCGACGGTCAGCGACCCGAGCTGCAGCGCCGGCAGCGCCGTCGTCCGCTCGAGGGTGCTGGTCACGCACTCCAGGGTAGGTGGCCCGGCGGTGTGCCCGTGGTCACGGCTCGTGAGCCTGGTCGGTCAGCCCTCGTCGCTGGCGCGGGTCGACCCGGTCCACCTGACGTTGAGCCGTACCAGGGCAGGGCTCAACGTCAGCCCGGTCGGGTCAACCCGCCCGGCGGTACCGGATCACCGTGCGAGGCGCCCCCCACCGTCCCCGGCTGGCGCCCCCGTCCACAGCTCGCCCTGGTGGGCAGCCCCCGGTCACCGGACCCGGCCACGCTGCCCCGGTGACCGTCCCCCTCCCCGTTCCACTCGCCGTGGCCGAGCCCGGGCGCCGCCGGCTCGGGCTTTTCACCACGGCCGAGGTCGCCGCGGCCGGCATCGGCGAGCGCGAGGTCCGGACGGCGGTGCGGTCCGGTACGTGGGTCCGCTTGCGCACCGGCGTCTTCGTGACCGCGCGCGACCTCGCCGAGGTGGAGCGGACGGGACGGCGCCCCGGGCTCGACGCGCTGGCCGTCACCGCCGGCCTGGCCCGGCCGTCCGCCGTCCTCGGTGGTGCGACGGCCGCGTGGGTCTGGGGCCTGCCGCGCCCCCGGAACACCCCGGCCACCGTGCACCTGACCGACCCGCACCACTGGCGCCGCGGGCGCGGGTGGTTGATGACCCGGGCGGAGCTGCCGGTCGACGAGGTCACCGCGCGGGGCGCCTACCGGCTCACGACCGCGGCGCGCACCGTCGTCGACCTCGCCCGGACCTGGCCGGAGACGGATGCCGTGGCCGCCGTCGACGCCGCCCTGCTGCGCGGGCTCACGACGCGCGAGGAGCTGGGCCGCGTGCTGGCGAGGCAGGCGTGCGTGCCCGGCGTGCCGCGGAGCGTGCGGGCCGTCGCGCTCGCCGACGGCCGAGCCGAGTCGTGGCTGGAGACCCATGGCCGGCTGACCTTCGCCGCACTCGACCTGCCACCGTTCATCCCGCAGGTGGAGCTGCGGGTCGACGGCAGGCTGGTGAAGGTCGTCGACGGCTGGTACCCCGAGCACGCCCTGGCCATCGAGTTCGACGGCCAGGTGAAGTACCGGGATCCGTCGTTCGGGCGGACGCCGGAGGAAGAACTCTGGCGGGAGAAGCGGGCCGAGGACCAGCTCCGGTCATGGGGCGTTCGCTTCGTCCGGATCGCCGCCGTCGACCTGGGCAGCCGGCGCCTGGAGCTGGAGCGCCTCGTGCGCCGCTCGCTGTCCGCGTCCGGGCCGGCGACCCGGGAGTGGACGGAGGTGCCCCGATCGGAGGGCCGGCACCGGGGGCAGTCCGACGGGGACGACGGCTGACTGGTCCGAGCCGACGACCTCGTCGGAGCGGGTTGACCCGGGCGGCCTGACGTTGAGCCGTGCTGTGACACGGCTCAACGTCAGGTCAGCCGGGTTGACCCGGGAACGCCCGCCAAGGAGCCCGGGCCTCAGCAGTCCAGCCCGGGCGTCAGCAGCCGGGGAGGCGGGCGCCGAGGTAGGCGACGACCTGGTCCAGGGCCACCCGCTCCTGGGTCATCGCGTCGCGCTCCCGGATGGTCACCGCGTCGTCCTCGAGGGTGTCGAAGTCGACGGTGATGCAGAACGGGGTGCCGACCTCGTCCTGCCGGCGGTAGCGCCGGCCGATGGCACCGGCGTCGTCGAAGTCCACGTTCCAGTTCTTCCGCAGCTCGGCGGCGAGGTCGCGGGCCTTGGGCGAGAGGTCGGCGTTGCGCGACAGCGGCAGGACGGCGGCCTTCACCGGCGCCAGCCGCGGGTCGAGCTTGAGCACCGTGCGGGTGTCGATGCCGCCCTTGGCGTTGGGCGCCTCGTCCTCGGTGTAGGCGTCGACCAGGAACGCCATCAGCGAGCGGGTGAGGCCGGCGGCCGGCTCGATGACGTACGGCGTCCACCGTTCGTTGGAGGCCTGGTCGAAGTAGGACAGGTCCGAGCCGGAGTGCTCCGAGTGGGTCCTCAGGTCGAAGTCGGTGCGGTTGGCGATGCCCTCCAGCTCGCCCCACTCCGAGCCCTGGAAACCGAACCGGTACTCGATGTCGACGGTGCGCGTCGAGTAGTGGCTCAGCTTCTCCTTCGGGTGCTCGTAGTGCCGCAGGTTCGCCGGGTCGATGCCCAGGTCGGTGTACCAGCGGGTGCGCTCGTCGATCCAGTACTGGTGCCACTCGGCGTCGGTGCCGGGCTGGACGAAGAACTCCATCTCCATCTGCTCGAACTCACGGGTGCGGAAGATGAAGTTGCCCGGGGTGATCTCGTTGCGGAAGGACTTGCCGATCTGGCCGATGCCGAACGGCGGCTTCTTCCGGGACGCGCCCATGACGTTGGCGAAGCTGACGAAGATGCCCTGCGCGGTCTCCGGGCGCAGGTAGTGCAGCCCCGACTCGTCCTCGACCGGGCCGAGGTACGTCTTGAGCATCATGTTGAAGTCGCGCGGCTCGGTCCAGGAGCCGGTGACCCCGCAGTTGGGGCAGGTGATGTCGGCCAGGCCGTTCGCCGGCGTCCGGCCCTTCTTCTCCTCGTAGGCCTCCTCCAGGTGGTCGGCCCGGAACCGCTTGTGGCAGTTCTGGCACTCGGTCAGCGGGTCGGTGAACACGCCGACGTGACCGGAGGCGACCCACACCTGGCGGGGCAGGATGACCGAGGAGTCCAGGCCGACGACGTCGTCACGGCCCTGGACGACGGTGCGCCACCACTGCTTCTTGATGTTCTCCTTGAGTTCCACACCCAGCGGCCCGTAGTCCCAGGCGGAGCGGGTGCCGCCGTAGATCTCCCCGGACGGGAAGACGATCCCCCGGCGCTTGCAGAGGTTGACCACCTTGTCCAGGCGGGCGGGGTCGGCGGTACGGGGGGACTGGGCGTCGCTGGGCACGAGGGCTCCATCCGGCTGGCGGTCGGCGGGGTTGACCTCCCAACGCTAGTCGCCACTCCGAGCCGACCTCCGGGCGGTGACCACCCGACTTTGCATGTCCATACATAACTGTGCATACTCTTACCCGTGTCCAAGGTGCTCACCTCCCTGCCCGTCGGCGACCGCGTCGGGATCGCCTTCTCCGGCGGCCTCGACACCTCCGTGGCGGTCGCGTGGATGCGTGACAAGGGCGCCGTCCCCTGCACCTACACCGCCGACATCGGCCAGGCCGACGAGCCCGACATCGGCTCGGTGCCCGGCCGCGCCGCTGCCTACGGCGCGGAGATCGCCCGGCTGGTCGACTGCAAGGCCGCGCTGGTCGAGGAGGGCCTGGCCGCGCTCACCTGCGGCGCGTTCCACATCCGCTCCGGTGGCCGCAGCTACTTCAACACCACCCCGCTGGGCCGCGCGGTCACCGGCACCCTGCTGGTGCGCGCGATGCTCGAGGACGACGTCCAGATCTGGGGCGACGGCTCCACCTACAAGGGCAACGACATCGAGCGGTTCTACCGCTACGGCCTGCTGGCCAACCCCGGGCTGCGCATCTACAAGCCCTGGCTGGACGCCGACTTCGTCACCGAGCTCGGTGGCCGCAAGGAGATGTCGGAGTGGCTGGTCGCCCACGGCCTCCCCTACCGGGACAGCGCCGAGAAGGCCTACTCCACCGACGCCAACATCTGGGGCGCCACCCACGAGGCCAAGACCCTGGAGCACCTGGACACCGGCATCGAGACCGTCGAGCCGATCATGGGCGTGAAGTTCTGGGACCCGGCGGTGGAGATCGCCACCGAGGACGTCACGGTCGGCTTCGAGTACGGCCGCCCGGTCAGCATCAACGGCAAGGAGTTCGCCTCCGCCGTCGACCTGGTTCTGGAGGCCAACGCCATCGGCGGCCGGCACGGGCTGGGGATGTCCGACCAGATCGAGAACCGGATCATCGAGGCCAAGAGCCGCGGCATCTACGAGGCCCCGGGCATGGCGCTGCTGCACATCGCCTACGAGCGGCTGGTCAACGCGATCCACAACGAGGACACGCTGGCCACCTACCACAGCGAGGGCCGACGGCTGGGCCGGCTGATGTACGAGGGCCGCTGGCTGGACCCGCAGGCGATGATGCTGCGCGAGTCCCTGCAGCGGTGGGTCGGCATGGCCGTCACCGGCGAGGTGACCCTGCGGCTGCGGCGTGGCGAGGACTACTCGGTGCTGGACACCTCCGGCCCGGCGTTCAGCTACCACCCGGACAAGCTCTCCATGGAGCGGACGGTCGACTCCGCGTTCGGCCCGGTCGACCGGATCGGCCAGCTGACCATGCGGAACCTCGACATCGCCGACTCCCGCGCCAAGCTCGAGCAGTACGCCCGGATGGGGATGGTCGGCGGCGCCACCCCGACGTCGATCGGTGCGGCGCAGGCGGCGTCCACCGGGCTGATCGACGCCTCGCAGGAGGGCGGCGCGGAGGCGATCGCCTCGCGCGGCCAGGTCTCCCCGAACGACGAGCTGCTCGACCGGGCGGCGATGGAGTCCGGTACCGACTGAGCGGGCCCCTCGGTACCGGATCCGAAACATGCCCGGATCGGGTGGAAACGGCAGGTGGGCCTGCCGATGACGACGGCGGAGGCGACCCGCGCGCACGCGCTGGTCCCCCGCCCCGTCCGCGCGAGAGGCCCGCCCATGACCCCGCACCGCCTCGTGACGGCACTCCGGCTGCGCTCGCTGCGCGTGCTGACCGCCGCGGACCTGGCCCGGATCACCGAGAGCTGTGCGGGCTGGTCGCCCGGTTCGAGCTCCCCTGACGCGTCTCAGTCGGTGAGGTAGGCGCCCGGCTCGTCCACGGCGTGCACCCACACCGGTGCGCCGGCGAGCTTCACCTCGGGGGCGGACAGCGCCCGGCGGTAGGTGCCGACGCCGTCCCACACGGTCCACAGCGCGAGCAGCTCCGGGTCGTCGGCCGCGCGGCCCACCGCGCCGTCCCGGAAGCCGGGCCGGGTGCGCAGCACCGCCAGCAGGTCGGTCGCGGCGGTGAGCAGCTCCGCGACGTCGTCGGCCGGGGCCCGCAACCGGGTGACGGCGAACACCGCGACCTCCTGTGTTTGACAACCGTTTTCATGTGCGTGGAGGATGATGTCATGCCCGCGGCCGTCTCCACCCCCAGCCGGACCATCCCCGCTGACGTGCTGGCCGCCAGCGAGCTGCTCACCGCGCTGGCGTTCCCGCTCCGGCTGTCGATCGTCGCCCTGCTCGACGAGCACGGCTCCCGCTGTGTGCACCAGCTGGTCGACGCCCTCGGCGTGCCGCAGCCGCTGGTCTCCCAGCACCTGCGTGTGCTGCGCGGAGCCGGCCTGGTCACCGGGGTGCGCCGACACCGCGAGGTCGACTACCGGCTCGTCGACGGGCACGTCGCCCACATCGTGCGGGACGCGATCGCCCACGCCGCGCACCGCGAGCCCGCCGAGGGGAACGCCTGATGGCCCGCACCACCCGCCAGCGCGCCGCCGTCGCCGCGGTGTTCGACTCCCTCGACGGCTTCCACAGCGCGCAGGAGGTGCACGCCCGGCTGCGCACCTCCGGTGACACGGTGGGGCTGTCCACGGTCTACCGCGCCGTGCAGGCGCTGGCCGACGACGGCGAGCTGGACTCCATCCGCACCGACTCCGGCGAGGCGCTCTACCGCCGGTGCAGCGCCCAGCACCACCACCACCTGGTCTGCCGCTCCTGCGGGCGCACCGTGGAGGTCGCCGGGCCGGCGGTGGAGCAGTGGGCCGACCGGGTCGCCGGCGAGCACGGCTTCTCCGACGTGAGCCACACCCTGGAGATCATGGGCACCTGCGCCGAGTGCCGGGCCGCCGGCCGCGCCTGACGCGACCCCGCTCAGGGAGCCGTCGCGGTCAGCGAGAAGGTCAGCGGCAACCGCTCCGGGTGGTCGGGCAGGACCCAGCCGCCCTCCCCCGGGACGAGCGAGGGCAGCGCCCGCCAGGGAACCGACCGGTGCTCGGCGAAGGACGTCAGCCGGAGCCCCGCGTCCAGCAGGGACTGCAGGACGTCGGCGAGCGAGTGCGGCCACTCGTAGGTGACCGTGTTGGCCAGGCGCACCCGGTCGTCGGCGTAGGTCGTCCCACCGTCGTCGCGCAGCGGCGCACTCGTGCCGAAGTACGGGCCCTCCAGCACCAGGGGGCCATCGGCCCCGTCGCCGCGCACGGCGGTCAGCAGCGGATGCCCGTCCCGGACAAAGAACACGCCGCCCGGGCGGAGGAGGCGGGCGACCGTCGCCACCCAGGCACGCAGGTCCGGCAGCCAGGGCAGCGCGCCGATGCCCGTGTAGACGACATCGAACCGCGCACCGCCGAGCGCGTCGGCGGCACCGGCCACATCGCTGTCGATGAAGGTGGCCGCCAGCCCGGCCCGTGCCGCGATCTGCCGTGCGGCCGCAGTGGCGGCCGGGGAGAAGTCGATGCCGGTCACCCGCGCGCCCAGCCGCGCCCAGGACAGGGTGTCGGTGCCTATGTGGCACTGCAGGTGCGCCAGCGACAGCCCGTCCGGGCTGCGGTCGGGCAGGTGGGGCCGCAGCAGTCGCAGGTCCTCCCGGACGACGTCGCTCAGCCGCTGCCGATCGGCGATGAACTCGTCGACCCCGTGGGCCACCAGGTGCCTGGGCACCCGCTCGTCCCAGTTGGCCCGGTTGGTGGCGATGGGGTCGGACACGACCGGGACCCTAGAGCCCGCGCCGGGCCCCCAGCCAGCCGTTTCCCGGCCGTCACGCGGAGCCGAAGCGGCGCTGCCGGCTGGCGTACTCCTCGCAGGCCTGCCACAGGTGCCGGCGGTCGAAGTCCGGCCACAGCGTGTCCAGGAAGACCAGCTCGGCGTAGGCCGCCTGCCAGAGCAGGAAGTTGCTGGTCCGGTTCTCCCCCGAACTGCGCACGAACAGGTCGACGTCGGGCATGTCCGGCTCGTCGAGGAAGCGGGCGACGGTCTTCTCGTCCACCTTGTCCGGGTCGAGTCGGCCGGCGGCGACTTCCCGGGCGATCGCGGCGGCCGCGTCGGCGATCTCCGCGCGCCCGCCGTAGTTGACGCACATGGTCAGCGTCAGGACGTCGTTGTCCTTCGTGAGCTCCTCGGCGATCTCCAGCTCCTTGATCACCGAACGCCAGAGCCGGGGACGGCGCCCCGCCCAGCGCACCCGCACGCCGAGCTCGTGCATCTCGTCGCGGCGCCGCCGGATCACGTCGCGGTTGAAGCCCATCAGGAAGCGGACCTCCTCCGGGCTGCGCCGCCAGTTCTCGGTGGAGAAGGCGTAGGCGCTGATCGCCGTGATGCCGAGCTCGATCGCGCCCTCGACGCAGTCGAACAGCGAGGACTCCCCCGCCTCGTGCCCCGCCGTCCGCGGCAGCCCGCGCTGCTTGGCCCAGCGGCCGTTGCCGTCCATCACGATCGCCACGTGGCCGGGCACCTTGTCCGCCGGGATGTCCGGCGGGGTGGCGCCCGAGGCGTGCGGGTTGGGCGCCTTGACCTCGCGCCTCACCGCGACGCCTCGACGTGGGGCGCGCCGGCGCGGGGGGCATCGGTGCGGTCGACCAGCGGCAGCGAGCGCAGGCCCCGCTCCAGGTGCCACTGCAGCATCGCCGCGACCAGGCCGCTGCCCTCGCGCCGGTTGATGCCCTGGCTGGCCTCGGCCCGCCCCCAGTCGCCGGTCAACAGGGCCTCCAGCAGCTCGACGGTCACCGGGCTGGGCATCGCCGAGCCGGTGGGACGGCAGGCCGGGCAGACGGTGCCCCCGGCCGGGACGGAGAAGTGGCGGTGCGGGCCCTGCTCGCCGCAGCGGGCGCAGTCACCCAGCGCGGGCTCCCAGCCGGCCACCGACATGGCGCGGAGCAGGAAGGCGTCGAGCACCAGCGGCGGCGGCTTGACCCCCTCCGCGAGCGTGCGCAGCGCGCCCACGACGAGCAGGAACATCCGCAGCGCGGGCTCCTTCTCCTCCACGGTCAGCCGGTCGGCGGTCTCCAGCACCGCCGTCCCCGCGGTGTAGGCCCGGTAGTCGCCGACGACCGCGGGCCCGTAGGCGCGGATCGACTCGGCCTGGCTGACCACGTCGAGGTTGCGGCCGGTGTACAGCTGCAGGTCGACGTGGCTGAACGGCTCCAGCCGGGCGCCGAACTTGCTCTTCGTGCGGCGCACGCCCTTGGCCACCGCGCGCACCTTCCCGGTGCGCCGGGTGAGCACCGTGACGATCCGGTCGGCCTCACCCAGCTTCTGGGTGCGCAGCACGATCCCCTCGTCGCGGTACAGCGACTGCGGCGTCGTGCTCAATACCCCAGCCTGTTCAGCTTCTTCGGGTCGTCCTGCCACTCACCCAGCACCGTGACGTGCAGGTCGAGGTGCACCCGGCCGCCCAGCAGCGTCTCCAGCCCGACCCGCGCCTCGCTGCCGATCGCCTTGATCGTCTGCCCGCCCTTGCCCAGCAGCATCGGCTTCTGGCTGGGGCGCTCGACGTGCAGCAACGCGTGGATCTCGGTGAACACCGCCTCGGGGTCGCGCGGATCGGGCTTGCGCAGGATCTCCTCGACGGTGACGGCGAGGGAGTGCGGCACCTCCTGCCGCACCTTCTCCAGCGCCGCCTCGCGCACCAGCTCGGCGATCTGCCGCTCGACGTCCTCGTCGGTGGTCTGCTCGTCGGGGTACATCGGCGGCCCCTCGGGCAGCAGGCCGATCAGCAGGTCCTCCAGCAGCTCGACCTGGTCGCCGGCGACGGCGCTGACCGGCACGATCTCGCGGGCCTCGACCAGCTGGCTGGCGGCCACCAGCTGCTCGGTGACCTGCTTCTTGCTCGCCGCGTCGGTCTTGGTCACCACCAGCACGATCGGGGTGGTGACCTCCTTGAGCTGCCGGGCGATGAACGCGTCACCGGCGCCGACGGGCTGGTCGGCCGGGATGCAGAAGACGATGACGTCGACCTCGGACAGGGTGTCGCGGACGACGTCGTTGAGCCGGCGGCCCAGCAGGCTCTTGGGCTTGTGCAGGCCGGGGGTGTCGACGAGCACGAGCTGACCGCCGGGCCGGTGCACCACGCCGCGGATGGCGTGCCGGGTGGTCTGCGGCCGGTTGCTGACGATGCCGACCTTCTCGCCCACCAGCGCGTTCGTCAGCGTGGTCTTGCCGGCGTTGGGCCGGCCCACCAGGCAGGCGAAGCCGCTGCGGTAGGGCGGCTGGTCGGTGTCGGTCACGTCGGCCAGTCTCCCACTGCGCACCGACAGGCCGGGCAGGGCGGCTGCGATCATGGGCGCATGCCTCCCCGGTCCCGACGCGAACAGGGCGAGCCGCTGGCGGTGACGGCGGCCCGCGACCGCGAGCGGCACATCACGCAGGTCACCAGCTACGGCTACTTCGCCGCCCGCGGACCGAAGCGCTCGGTCACCGTCACCCCCGCCCCGCTGCGCTACTGGCAGTACGACCCGGCCGGCCCGTTGGTGCTCGGCCTGACCGCGCTGGCCCTCGCCACCTGGCTGGGCGTGATCGCCTGGCGCGAGGGCGGCTCGGGCGTGGCCGCGGAGCTGCCGATCGCCCTGGCGCTGGCCGCACTGGTGGTGGTGGGCTCGACCGGGCGGCTGACCGTCTCCGACGCCGGCCTCTCCACCGACATCGCCGGGCTGCGCCAGGTCTCCTCGTTCCGCATCGTCCCGCGGGTACTGGTGCAGGAGGTGGTGCGCGGCGGGCCACCGGCCGGCTGGCCGAAGGCGCGCCGGCGCGGCGGGTGGTGGCCCGGGCGCACCCGGGTCAGCGTCCGGCACCTGGACATGGACGGGCAGACCGAGGAGGCGTTCACCGTGCGGGTGCGCGACCCCGAGGCCTTCGCCGACGCCCTGGGCCGCCCCCTGCGGAGCTGATCACGCCCGTCCTCCCGCACCCATGCCTGTCCTACCGCACCACCATTGGTGCGGTAGGACAGGCATCGATCAGGTCACCTGATCACTGCCCGGAGGCGGAGCGTCAGGCGGTCGTGCGGACCGCACCGTCGGGGCCGGCGAGCAGCACCGGCGCGGAGGCGGTCAGGTCGTGGACGGCGGCCAGCCCGGCCGCCTCGACCGACGCCGCCTCGCTGACCACGGCCGCGGCCTCCAGGCCCTCGACCCCGCTGGAGACGGCCGCGGCGACGGCGGCCTGCAGCGCGGTGAGCTGCAGCGAGGGCAGCGCGACGGTGGCGGCGAGGTAGGTGCGCCCGTCGGTGTCGCGGACCGCGGCCCCCTCGGCGGCCCCCGTGCGGCCGCGCGCGGAGCGGGCCAGGGTGATCAGCTTGGCGTCCTCGGGGTCCAGCTCAGCAGCGCTCACGAGGGGTCAGGATTCCACGGCGGCCGGCTCGGGCTGGCGGGCGGTCGTCTCGTCGTCGCCGTCCTCGGTCCCGCCGTCGTCGTCCGAACCCGGCTCGGGCACCCGGGTGACGACGATGGTGTCGATCTGGTTGCGCCGCCCGCCGGTGCTCTCCGCGACCAGGTGCAGCCCGCCGACCTCCGCGGCCGACCCCTCGATCGGCACCATGCCGATCTCCCGGGCGAGCAGCCCGCCCACGGTCTCCACGCCGTCGTCGTCGGGCAGCTCGACCTTGAACAGGTCGGCGAGGTCCTCCACCGGCAGCCGTGCGGTGATCCGCACCGACCCGTCCTCGAGCTCCTCGACGGGCGGGCGCTGCACGGTGTCGTGCTCGTCGTCGATCTCGCCGACGATCTCCTCGAGGATGTCCTCGATGGTGACCAGGCCGGCGAAACCGCCGTACTCGTCGACGACGACGGCCATGTGGGTGCGCGAGGCCTGCATCTCCCGCAGCAGCTGGTCGACCGGCTTGGACTCCGGCACGAAGCTCGCCCGGCGCATGAGGTCCTCGACCTGCGGTCCCGGGTCACCGGAGGCCAGGCCCTGGGACCGGCGGACGAGGTCCTTGAGGAAGACGACGCCGATGATGTCGTCGACGTTCTCCCCGATCACCGGGATGCGGGAGAAGCCGCTGCGCAGGCACAGCGCCAGCGCCTGGCGGAGGTTCTTGCCGCGCTCGATCCACACCACGTCGGGGCGGGGCACCATCACCTCGCGGGCGATGGTGTCGCCGAGCTCGAAGACGCCGTGGATCATGTTCCGCTCGCCGGACTCCACCACGCCGCGCTCCTCGGCCATGTCGACCAGCTCGCGCAGCTCGACCTCGCTGGAGAACGGCCCGTCACGGTAGCCGCGGCCGGGGGTGATGGCGTTGCCGATGAGGATCAGGAGGGTGGCGACCGGGCCCAGCAGCCGGCCGAGCAGGCGGATCAGCCCGGCCGCGGCCAGCCCGATCGGGTAGGCGTGCTGGCGGCCGAGCGTGCGGGGGCCGACGCCGACGAGCACGTAGCTCACCACCGTCATGACGGCTGCGGCGCTGGCGATCCCCGCGGCCAGGCCCTCGACGAGGTCGTAGAGGACGACGGCGACCACCACGGCCGCGGTCATCTCGCAGACGATCCGCAGCAGCAGGAGCAGGGCCACGTGCCGGGCCCGCTCCGACATGACCTGGGTCAGCGCAGTCGCCCGCTTCACCCCGTCGCGACGGAGCTCGTCGACCCCGGCCGGGGACAGCCGCTGCAGGGCGGCGTCGAGCGCGCCGAAGACGCCGGCGAGCAGGACGAGGAGGACCGCGATCACCAGCAGGACGATCGCTGTCGTGCTCATCGGACCCCGGGCTCCGAGGGCCCGCTGGTGGCAGGTTCGCCGGTGACCGGTTGACGCGGCACGGAGCGCCAGCCCTCCAGCAGCGAGGACTGCAGGCCGAACATCTCCTTCTCCTCGTCGGGCTCCATGTGGTCGTATCCCAGCAGGTGGAGCACTCCGTGGGTGGCCAGCAGCAGCAGCTCGTCGGCCATCGAGTGGCCGGCGGCCCGGGCCTGGCGGACGGCGACGGCCGGGCAGAGGACGACGTCGCCGAGCAGGGCCGGACCCGGCTCGGGGTCGTCGGGACGGCCGGTGTCCAGCTCGTCCATCGGGAAGGCGAGGACGTCGGTCGGCCCCTTCTCCCCCATCCACCGCTCGTGCAGGGTGGCCATGTAGTCGACGTCGACGCAGAGCACCGACAGCTCGGCCAGCGGGCTGACGTCCAGGCTGTCGAGCACGTAGCGGCAGACGCCGGCCAGCGCGTCCTCGTCGACGGCGATCTCGGACTCGTTGGCGACCTCGACGGGCACCGCGGTCAGCTCCCCTGCTGCCGGCGGGGGCGGGCCGCCCGGGACGGGCCGGCACCCGTCGCGGTGGTGGTCTGGCGCGCGGTGTCCCACCGCTCGTAGGCGTCGACGATGTCGCCGACCAGGCGGTGGCGCACCACGTCGGAGCTGCTGAGCGTGGAGAAGTGCACGTCGTCGACGCCCTGCAGAATGTCCCGGACCACCCGGAGGCCGCTCTGCGCGCCGCCGGGGAGGTCGACCTGGGTGACGTCGCCGGTGACGACCATCTTCGAGCCGAACCCGAGCCGGGTGAGGAACATCTTCATCTGCTCGGCGGTGGTGTTCTGCGCCTCGTCGAGGATGACGAACGCGTCGTTGAGCGTGCGGCCGCGCATGTACGCCAGCGGCGCCACCTCGATGGTGCCCGACTGCATGAGCCGCGGGATCGACTCGGGGTCGACCATGTCGTGCAGCGCGTCGTACAGCGGGCGCAGGTACGGGTCGATCTTCTCCGACAGCGAGCCGGGCAGGTAGCCCAGCCGCTCGCCGGCCTCCACCGCGGGGCGGGTCAGGATGATCCGGTTGACCTGCTTGGTCTGCAGCGCCTGCACGGCCTTGGCCATCGCCAGGTAGGTCTTGCCGGTGCCGGCCGGGCCGATGCCGAAGACCACGCTGTGGGTGTCGATCGCGTCGACGTAGCGCTTCTGGTTCAGCGTCTTGGGCCGGATGGTGCGGCCCCGGCGGCTGATGATGTCCAGGCTGAGCACGTCGGCCGGGCGCTCGGAGCCGCCGGCCCTGAGCATGGCGACGACCCGGCGGACCGAGTCCGGCCGGAGGACCTGGCCGGTGGCGAGCAGCGCGATCAGCTCGTCGAAGACGCGGACGGCGAAGGCGTTGTCCGCGGGCTGGCCGGTGACGGCGATCTCGTTGCCCCGGACGTGGACGTCGGCGGCGAGCTCGCTCTCGACCAGCCGGAGCAGTTCGTCGCCGGAGCCCAGCAGGGCGACCATGGAGACGGTCTCGGGAACGGTGATGGCGGTGCGGACGTCGGCCGGTACGGCCGCGTCGTCCGGGACGCCGGCTGCCGCGGCACGCGCGGACAGCTCTCGGGCCGACGCTGTGAGGGCGGCGGGGACGGCGTCTGGTGAGGTGTCGGGCAAGTACGCTCGACCCTGCCTTCCTGCGACGGGGCTGTGACCTCCGGGAGTCTACCCGCGCGGCGCTCCCCCGGCCGGGCTGGCGCAGCGGCCGTTCAGCCCGGGGGCCAGGTGAGGCCCCGGCCACCGAGCACGTGCAGGTGCACGTGGTGCACGGTCTGCCCGCCGTCCGGCCCGCTGTTGACCACCAGCCGCCAGCCGGGCTCCGGGCCGTCCGCCGTCGCCAGGCCCTCCTGCTCGGCGACCGCCTGCGCGGCGGCCAGGAGCTCGGCGGCCAGCGCCGGGTCGGCGGCGGTCAGCGCCCCGATCGTCGGGTGGTGGTCCCGGGGGACGACGAGCACGTGGGTGGGCGCCTGCGGGGAGATGTCCCGGAACGCCAGCGTGCGGCCGGTCTCCCGGACGACGTCCGGGGCGATCTCCCCCGCGACCATGCGGCAGAACAGGCAGTCGCTGCTGGTCCCGGTCATGGCGGGAACCGTAGTACCCGACCCGGTCCGGAATCACGCCGTCGGTTGCACTGTGCGCAATCTTCTGCGGTCAAGTTCCGGCCGGGACCTGCCGATGAGTCGTGGGACGGATCCCGCGACCACCGGCGTCAGGAGTGCAGCTGCTCGCCCTCAACGCCACCATCGAGGCCGCGCGCGCCGGCGATGCCGGCAAGGGGTTCGCGGTCGTCGCCGGGGAGGTCAAGGAGCTGGCCCGGGAGACCGCGCAGGCCACCGAGGACGTCAGCAGCCGGGTGGCCACCATCCAGGGCGACGTGCAGGACGTCGTCGGCGCGCTGACCTCCATCCGGGAGATCGTCGGCCGGATCAACGAGACCCGGCAGCACATCGGCGCGGTGCTCACCGAGCAGGCCGGCGTCACGCGCAGCATCGTCGAGCTGGGCTGAGCCCAGCGGGGACCCCCGGGAAGAGGTGCGCCAGGATGGGCGCATCGTTCCCCGAGCCCACGTGGAGGTCCCCGTGTCCGTTCCCCGTCCCCCCGCGAGGACGTAGTGAGCACCCGTTCCGCCGTCCGGTCGGGTGGCCCCGCACAGATCCACGAGGCACAAGCGAACAGCAGGGTGAGCCGGCGCGGCTTCCTCGCCGGCGCCGCGGCCACCGTCACCGCCGCCGCGCTCGCCGCCTGCGGCGACCGCTCCTCCCCCGTGACCGGCTCCGGGGGCTCGGCCGCACCGACCAGCGGCGGCCGCCGGACCCTCACCATCGGCGCCATCCCCGACCAGGACCCCGAGGTCCTGCAGCGCCTGCACGGCACCGTCGCGGACGCGATGTCCGGCGCGCTCGACCTGGACGTCACCTACCAGCCGGTCACCGACTACGGCGCCGCCGTCTCCCTCTTCCGCACCGGCGACCTCGACCTGGTCTGGTTCGGCGGCCTCACCGGCGTCCAGGCCCGGCTGCAGACCCCCGGCGCGGAGCCCGTCGCCCAGCGCGACATCGACGAGGAGTTCCACTCGGTGTTCGTGGTGAACACCGCGACCGGGCTCGCACCGTCGGAGGACCTCACCCCGCTGGCCGACCTGCGGTTCACCTACGGCAGCGAGACCTCCACCTCCGGCCGGCTGATGCCCGCCTGGTTCCTGCAGCAGCAGGGCGTGGACCCCGAGGGCTTCCCCGGCGGGCCCGGGTTCTCCGGCTCCCACGACGCGACGCTGGCGCTGGTGGCGTCGGGCAGCTACCAGGCCGGTGTGCTCAACGAGCAGGTGTGGACCTCCCGCAGCGAGGAGGGCTCGGTCGATCCCGCCGTGGTGCAGTACGCCCGCACCCCGGCGTACCACGACTACCACTGGCTGCTCGGGCCGCAGGCCGTCGAGCGGATCGGCCCGGAGCTGCCCGGCCGGCTGACCGACTGGTTCACCGGGCTGTCCGCCGACGACCCGGACGACGCCGAGGTGCTCGAGCTGTTCGGCGCCGGGGCGTTCATCCCGACCGAGGCCTCGAACTACACCCAGATCGAGGAGATCGGCCGCGAGCTGGGGCTGATCAGCTGACCGCCGTCCTCCGGCTGGACGACGTCTCGGTCCGCTACGGCGGCACCCCCGCGCTCACCGGCGTCGACCTGACCGTCGGCGCCGGTGAGCGGGTGGCGCTGGTCGGACCGTCCGGCGCCGGCAAGTCCACGTTGCTGGGGCTGGTCAACGGCTCGGTGCAGCCCACCGCGGGGTCGCTGCGGGTGCTCGGCGCCGACCCGGCGGCGCTGCGCGGACCGGCGCTGCGCCGGCTGCGCGCCCGGGTGGGCACGGTGCACCAGCACCTGGAGCTGGTCGGCCAGCTGCGGGTGGTGCACAACGTCAACGCCGGCCGGCTCGGCGACTGGTCGGCGGCCCGGGCGGTCTGGTCGCTGGTGCGCCCGCAGGGGATGCCCGAGGTGCTGGCCGCGCTGTCGGCGGTGGGGCTGGCCGACCGGGCCTACGAGCGCACCGAGCGGCTCTCCGGTGGGCAGCGGCAGCGGGTCGCAGTGGCCCGGCTGCTGGTGCAGCGCCCGGAGCTGGTGCTCGCCGACGAGCCAGCCTCCGCGCTGGACCCGGTGCTCGCCGACTCGGTGCTCGGGCTGCTGGCCGGGCTCGCCGCCGAGCGGAACGGCGCGCTGGTGGCCTCGTTGCACGACCCGGCGCTGGCGCTGCGGCACTGCAGCCGGGTGGTCGGGCTGGTCGACGGGCGGGTGGTGCTCGACGCCCCCGCGGCTCGGCTGACCGCCGGCGACCTGGCCGAGTTCTACGGGGCGCCGCGGTGACGGTGCTGACCGCGGTGCCCGCCCCCCGGCTGCGGCGGGCGCGCACCCGCTGGGCCTGGGGGCTGGGCGCGCTGGCCGCCGTCTGCGCGGCGCTGGCCGGAGCCGGGTTGCTCGGTGGCGAGGTGGTCAACCGGTCGGGGACGGCGCAGTTCGGCCGGTTCGCCGCGGCCGCACTCCGTCCCGAGCTCGACCCCGCGTTCCTCTCGGTGCTGGGCACCGCGACGCTGGTGACCATCGCCTACGCGGCCCTGGGCACCGCCCTGGCGGTCGGGCTGGGGGCGGTCGGCGCGGTCGCCGTGGCCCGCACCACCTGGGGACGGCGGCGGGCCGGGTGGCTGCTGGCCCGCGGCGCGCTGGCCGTGCCCCGCGGGCTGCACGAGGCGGTGTGGGGGCTGCTGCTGGTCAACCTGCTGGGCCTGGACCCATGGGTCGGCGTGCTGGCGATCGGCATCCCCTACGGGGCGGTGACGGCGAAGGTGTTCGCCGACCTGCTCGACGAGGTGCCGCGCGGCGCGCACGACGCGCTGCTCGCCGCCGGCGCCGGCCGGGTGGCCGCCGTCGTCTACGGGCTGCTGCCGCCGGCGTCGGGCGGGCTGCTGTCGTACTCGTTCTACCGGCTGGAGTGCGCGGTGCGCTCGGCGGTGGTGCTCGGGCTGATCGGCGCCGGCGGGCTGGGCTACCAGCTGTCGCTGTCGTTCAGCTCGCTGCGCTGGGGGCAGGTGTGGACCTGCGTCTACGCGCTCACCGCGCTCTGCGTGCTGGCCGTGGTGGCCGGCCGGGCGGTGCGCCGGCGGGTCGCGTCGCCGCGCTCGTCGGGGAACCGGCTCCGGCGCGACCCGGCGCTCACCGGCGCCGTGGCGGTCACCGTCGCCGCGGTGGCGTGGGCCTGGTGGTACCTGGCGGTCTCCCCCGCGACGCTGGTCTCCGACCGCACCGGTGAGCAGCTGCGGTACGTGCTGGCCGCCGCCTGGCCGCCGGCCACCGATGCCGGCCTGCTGCGCGCCGTCGTCACCGCCGCGGTGGAGACGCTGCAGATGTCGGTGATCGCGATCGCCGTCGCCACGGTCGGGGCGGTGCTGCTGGCCGGGGTGGCCGCGCACCCGGCCGGGCGCCCGGGCCCGGGGCGCCGGGTGGTGGGCAGCGTCGTCCGGCTGGCGCTGCTGGTGCTGCGGGCCGTGCCGCCGCCGGTGTGGGCGCTGGTGCTGCTGTTCGTGCTGCTGCCCGGCGTGCTGCCCGGGGCGCTGGCGCTCGGCGTCTACACGCTGGGTGTGCTGGGCCGGCTCGCCGCGGAGGCCACCGAGGAGCTCGACCCGCGGCCGCGGGCGGCGCTGGCGGCGATGGGCACGCCGCCGGTGGCCGGCTGGCTGTACGGCGTGGCGCCGCGGGCCGTCGGGCCGGTGCTGGCCTACGCGCTGTACCGGTGGGAGGTCGCGATCCGGGACACCGTGCTGATCGGGCTGCTCGGCGCCGGCGGGCTGGGCGCGCTGCTGGCGACGTCGCTGGCCACCTTCGACTGGAGCGCGGTGACCACGGTGCTGGTGGCCGTCGTGCTGCTGACCGCCGGCGTCGACCTGGTCAGCGCCCGCGCGCGGCACGCGATCAGGTAGCCGCCCCGCCGCCCTCCCGGTTGATCACGGGCTCGTTGCCGGCCGCCACGCCGCGGACCGGCGTGTCCTCGGCGATCCGCCCATGATCGACACGGCGCTCACCCCCAGCGGGTCCTGGCGCTCAGCGCGGCCAGCGCGGCGGCGCCGGCGGTCGACGTGCGCAGCACCTCGGCGCCCAGCCGCACCGAGCGGGCGCCGGCGGCGCGGAAGGCCACCACCTCGCCGTCGGTGAGCCCGCCCTCGGGGCCGACGACGACGGCGACCGTGCCGGTGGCCGGCACCTCGACCCGGGCGAAGGGCTCCCGCGCCTGCTCGTGCAGCACCAGGATCAGGTCGACGTCGGCGAGCAGACCGACCACCTGCCGGGTGGTCATCGGCTCGGTCACCTCCGGCACCCGCGGCCGGCGGGCCTGCTTGCTGGCGGCACGGGCGGCCGAGCGCCACTTGGCCAGGCCCTTCTCCACCCGGTCCTCGCGCCAGCGGGTGACGCAGCGGGCCGCCGTCCACGGCACGATCCGGTCGACGCCCAGCTCGGTGGCGAGGTCGACGGCGAGCGGCCCGCGGTCGCCCTTGGGCAGCGCCTGGACCAGCACGAACTCCGGCTGCGGGGCGGGCACCTCGTGCCGGGCGTCGACCTGCACCTGCAGCCCGCCGGGGCCGGCCGCGGTGACCGTGCCCTCGACGAGCAGGCCGCGGCCGTCGGCGACCTTGACCCGCTCGCCCGAGGTCAGCCGCAGCACGTCGACGGCGTGCCGACCCTCGGCGCCGTCCACGGTGACGACGTCGCCGTCGGGCACCTGGTCGAGCAGGAAGAGGGGGGCACCGTCGGCGGCGGGCGCGTCCGGGGCCTCGCTCATCGGCCGTTGAACGCGTCGCGCACCCGGGAGAACAGGCCGCCGCCGTGGTTGGCCGCGGCGCCGTCGGCGAGGTCCTCGCCGCGCAGCGCCGCGAGTTCGCGCAGCAGCTCCTGCTGGCGCTCGTCGAGCCGGCTGGGGGTCTGCACGTCGATGTGCACCAGCAGGTTGCCCCGGCCGGTGCCGCGCAGCCGCGGGGCGCCGTGCGCGCGCAGGGTGAGCACGCTGCCGGACTGGGTGCCGGGCCGGATGTCGAGGTCCTCGTTGCCGTCGAGGGTCTCCAGCTTGAGCGTGGTGCCCAGCGCGGCGGCGGTCATCGGCAGCGTGACCCGGCAGTGCAGGTCCTCGCCGTCGCGGGTGAAGACGTCGTGCGGGCGCTCGTGCACCTCGACGTAGAGGTCACCCGCCGGGCCGCCGCCGGGGCCGACCTCGCCGTGGCCGGCCAGCCGGATGCGCATGCCGTCCTCGACGCCGGCGGGGATCTTCACCGGGATGGTGCGGCGGGCGCGGACCCGGCCGTCACCGCCGCACTGCCCGCACGGGTTCGGGATGACCTGGCCGGTGGCCTGGCAGGTCGGGCAGGGACGGCTGGCGATGACCTGGCCGAGGAAGGAGCGCTGCACGCTCTGCACCTCGCCGCGGCCGTTGCAGGTGGGGCAGGTCTCGGGGTGGGTGCCCGGCGCGGTGCCGGCGCCGGTGCAGACGTCGCAGACCACCGCGGTGTCGACGGTGATCTCCGTCGTCGTCCCGAAGACCGTCTCGGCCAGGTCGAGCTCGACCCGGATGAGCGCGTCGCTGCCCTCGCGGACCCGGCCGCGCGGGCCGCGCGCGGCTCCGGCGCCACCGAAGAAGGCGTCCATGATGTCGCCGAGCCCGCCGAAGCCGGCGTTGCCGAACGGGCTGCCGGCCCGGCCGCCGTTCGTCTCGTACGGGTCGCCGCCGAGGTCGATGATGCGGCGCTTCTCCGGGTCGGTCAGCGCCTCGTAGGCGCGGCTGACCTCACCGAAGCGCTCCTTGGCCTCCGGGGCGGGGTTGACGTCGGGGTGGAGGTCCCGCGCCAGCCGGCGGTAGGCCTTCTTGATCTCGGAGTCGGTCGCTCCGGGGGCCAGGCCCAGCACGCCGTAGTAGTCGGTCGCCATGCAGTCTTGTCCCGTCCTCAGCTCTCGGCCAGCAGGTGGCCGACGTAGCGGGCCACGGCTCGTACCGCGGCCATGTTGCCTGCGTAGTCCATCCGGGTGGGGCCGACGACGCCGAGGCCGCCGAGCGCCTGGTCGCCGGACCCGTAGCCGAC
Organism: Modestobacter sp. SYSU DS0511; assembly: GCF_054050755.1. Lineage (NCBI taxonomy): Bacteria > Bacillati > Actinomycetota > Actinomycetes > Geodermatophilales > Geodermatophilaceae > Modestobacter > Modestobacter sp. SYSU DS0511. The sequence continues at coordinate 35,304 of NZ_JBJGZY010000022.1, read as the reverse complement.
GGAGACGAACGACGCGGCGGTCAGCGCCTCGTGCTCGTTCTCCTCACCGATGCTCACCGTCACCGTGCTCGGACCCACCTCGGCCATCAACCGCAGGACGACCACCTGTTCTTCCAGGGCCTCCAGCAGCGGGCGGAAGGTGCCCGGGAAGTCCAGCGCGCCGCCCTGCGCGAGGTTGGCCGTGCCGCCGATGACCAGCCGGTCCTCCGAGGGCTCGACCAGCGTCTCCAGCAGGGTGGCGCTGACCGCGGCGACCAGCGGCCGCAGCTGCGGCCGGGCGTTCTCGACCAGGTCGCCGACGGTGTCGCTGGCCTCGGCGAGCTTCTTGCCGGTGAAGGCGGCGTTGAGCAGCGCGCGCAGCTCGGCGACGGTGTCGGGCTCGACGTCGTCCGGGGTGTCGACGACGCGCTGCTCGACCCGGCCGGTGTCGGTGATGAGCACCATGAGCAGCCGGCTGCTGGTCAGCGGCACGAGCTCGAGGTGCCGGACGGCGCTGCGCGACAGCGTCGGGTACTGCACGACGGCGACCTGGCGGGTGAGCTGGGCCAGCAGCCGGACGCTGCGGCCGAGGACGTCGTGCAGGTCGACGGCGCCGTCGAGGAAGCGCTCGATGGCCCGCCGCTCGGCGGCCGACAGCGGCTTGACCGAGGACAGCCGGTCGACGAACAGCCGGTAGCCCTTGTCGGTGGGCACCCGCCCGGCGCTGGTGTGCGGCTGGGTGATGTAGCCCTCCTCCTCCAGCACCGCCATGTCGTTGCGGATGGTGGCCGGGGACACCCCGAGGTCGTACCGGGCCGCCAGCGCCTTGCTCCCCACCGGGTCGTTGGTGGAGACGTAGTCCTGGACGATGGCTCGCAGCACCCGCAGGCGCCGGTCGTCGTGCGCCACGGCTGACACCTCCCGTACCGGTTCGACGGGCCCGCGCACGGCCGGCCAGGACGCGTCCTGGCACTCGCGCGAGCCGAGTGCCAGCATACGACCGCACTCCCCCGCCGTCCTCCGGCTCGCGGTGACCCCGGTGCCCGGGCGCCGTCCCGGTCGTCGGCGCCGTCCCGACCGTCGGCGTGACGGGGCCCGGCCCACTAGGGTGGACGTCGGTCGTGAGCACCCCTCCGGGGGTGTCCGGGGGAACGGGAGGACCAGCTCTGATCTTCAAGGCGGTGCGGGACGGGCGGCCGTATCCCGACCACAACTTCTCCACCCGTGACTGGGCGATGATCCCGCCCCGGCAGATCCGGCTCGACACGCTGGTCACGACCAGACGCGAGCTGGCCCTGGACGCCCTGCTGGCCGACGACTCCACCTTCTACGGCGACCTGTTCCCGCACGCCGTCCAGTGGCACGGCGAGATGTACCTGGAGGACGGGCTGCACCGCGCGCTGCGGGCGGCGCTGCAGCAGCGCAACGTCATCCACGTCCGGGTGCTGGACCTCGACACCCTCATGCGCGAGCCGGCCCCCCGGCACGCGGCGCCGGACACCGCCGAGCTGCCCGCGCAGTCCGGCGACCCCGGCAACACCGCGGCCCCCTGGGGCAGCGGCCCGTGGAGTGCCCACCGCGGGGGGTCCGCGGCGCTGGACCTCGACCAGCCCCGCTAGAGCCAGCCCTTCTCCTCGGCCACCCGGGCGGCCTCCACCCGGGTGCGCGCGCCGGTCTTGCCGATCGCCGCGGACAGGTAGTTGCGCACCGTCCCCTCGCTGAGGAACAGCCGTCCGGCGATGTCGGCGACGGTCGCCCCGTCGGCCGCGGCCCGCAGCACGTCGGCCTCCCGCGTCGACAGCGGCGTGGCGCCCATCGCCAGCGCCGCCGCGGCGAGGTCGCGGTCGATCACCCGCTCCCCCGCCACCACCGCGCGGATCGACCGCGCCAGCTCGGCCACCGGGGAGTCCTTGACCAGGAACCCGGCCGCGCCCACCTCCATCGCCCGGCGCAGGAACCCCGGCCGGCCGAACGTGGTGAGCACGACCGCGCGCACCTCCGGCAGCGCACCGGCGAGCTCCCGCGCGGCCTCGATGCCGTCCTGACCGGGCATCTCGATGTCCAGCAGGGCGACGTCGGGGCGGTGCTCCCGGGCGGCGGCGAGGACCTGGTCGCCGCGGCCGACCTCGGCGACGACCTCGATGTCCTCCTCCAGGTCCAGCAGCGCGCGCAGCGCCCCGCGCACCAGCGTCTGGTCCTCGGCCAGCAGCACCCTGATCACCGGGCCGCCGCCCCGGCCGGCTGCAGCGGCAGACGGACGGCGAGCCGCCAGCCGCCGTCGTCCACCGGGCCCGCGGTGAACTCGCCGCCCAGCGCGGCGACCCGCTCCCGCAGCCCGGCCAGCCCCGAGCCCGACGACGCGCCGACCACCTGGATCCGCTCCCCGGCCCCGGTCCCGGCCCCGTCGTCCTCGATGGCGAGCGCAGCGGTGACGCCGTCCTCGGTGAGCGAGACGGTCACCCGTCGGGCGCCGCTATGCCGCAGCACGTTGGTCGTCGCCTCGCGCACGACCCAGCCCAGCGCGGCGTCCACGGTGCCCGGCAGCACCGGCACGCGGTCGGGCAGCCGGACGGCGATGCCGGCGCCGGTGAGCGCGGCCCGGGCCTCGGCCAGCGCCTGGGCGGCGTTCACCTGGCGGTAGCCGCTGACGGCGTCGCGCACCTCCGCCAGCGCCCGGCGGGCCGCCTCCTCGACGTCCCCCATCTCCGCCGCGGCCCGGGCCGGGTCGCGCTCGGCCAGCCGGCGGGCGAGCTCGCTCTTGAGCGCGATCAGCGACAGCGAGTGCCCGAGCAGGTCGTGCAGGTCGCGGGCGAAGCGCAGCCGCTCCTCCGCGACGGCGTTGCGGGCCAGCTCCTCGCGGGCCTCGGTGAGCTCTCGGTTGACCGTGATCAGGTACCGCATGCCGCGCATGGCGAACGCGGTGAGCAGGCACAGCGCCGGGATGACGGCGAGGCTGAAGTCGTCGTTGACCGCCAGCACCGCGGCGGACACCGCGGCCGCCGCGCCGGCCACCGGCCAGATCCAGCGGTGCGGCAGCGTCATCGACGCCGCGGCCGAGACGTAGATCATCAGCCCGGCCCACGCGCTGCCGAAGGAGACGGCCAGCACCACCCCGAGCACCGCCAGCACCGCCAGGTCCCAGCGGGCTCCGCCGCTGCCCGGCAGCGCGGTCACGCAGTAGAGGTACGTCGCGGTGAAGACCACCAGCCCGGCCACCGCCAGCACGACCACGCTCGCCGGCCGCGGGGTGCCGATCAGGTCGGCGATCGGGAACAGCTGGAAGAACAGCCAGGGCAGCGACCACACCGCTCCCCGCCAGTTCCGGCCGCCGGTCTCCACGGCGGCGACGCTATCGCCCGGGGTCCGCACGACGGCTCAGCCGGCCACCGCGTGCAGCGGGCGCCGGCGGGCGACCACCAGCGCCGCCGCGGCGAACAGGACGCCGTAGCCGGCCAGCACGGCCACCGGCGTGCCGGAGAACCGTCCGGCCATCGCGTCGCGGCCCAGCTCGGCGAACCAGTAGGACGGCAGGGTCCGGGCGAACGTCGCCATGCCCTCGGGGAACTGCTCCACCGGGAACCACAGCCCACCCAGCGCGGCGAGCGCGGTGCCGAGGATGCCGATCGCCGCGCCGGCTGCCTGCGCGTCCAGCGCCAGCCCCACCGCCACGCCCAGGGCGACGAACACCAGCGACCCCGCCCAGAGCGACCCGACCAGCGTCAGCCAGGTGCCCGGGCCGAGTGCGACGCCGTTGACGAACCGCCCGACCGCGGCCACCACGAGGAGGCTGGGCAGCACCAGCAGGGCGCCGACCAGCACGTCGACGGTGAACACCGTCCCGGTCGGCACCGGGGTCACGCGCAGCTGCCGCAGCCAGCCCGAGGAGCGGTCGAAGGCCATCCGGATCGTCGCACCCAACGCCGCACCGATCGCGCCGTAGGCCAGCATCGAGACCAGCACGGCGCCGGCGAGGTCCTGCTGGTCGCCGTCCGGCACCTGCGCACCGATGACCTTGGTGAGGAAGATCGTGAACAGCGCGGGCAGCAGCACGGTGAAGAACAGGTACTGCTTGTTCCGCCCCACGCGGCGCAGCTGGAAGAGCAGCAGGTCGGTCATCGCCCGGCTCCGGTGGTCGGCCGGGTCGGGGGGCGACCGCTCAGCAGCGCGAGGAACGCCTGCTCGAGGCTGGCGCCACGGACCTCCAGGTCCGGGAGGCGGTCGAAGCGGGACAGCAGGGCGCGCAGCGTCGCCTCGGGGTCGCTGGTGGTCAGCTCGACGACGTCGGCCGAGCCGCCCACGCCGGTCACCCCGGGCAGGCCGGCCAGCTCGCCCCGCGGGCCGCCCGTCCGGAACCGGACGGTGCGCTCCCCCGCGCCCCGGGTCACGTCGGCGACCGACCCGTCGGCCACCACCCGGCCGCCGTCGACGACGACCACCCGGTCGGCCACCGCCTCGGCCTCCTCCAGGTGGTGGGTGGCGAACACGACGGTGTGCCCGAGCCCGACCAGCCCGCGCATCGTCGTCCAGAAGGCCCGCCGCGCCTCGACGTCCATCGCCGCGGTCGGCTCGTCGAGCACCAGCAGCGGCGGGGAGCCGACGAGTGCGACGGCCAGCAGCACCCGCTGACGCTGGCCGCCGGACAGCGCGTCGGTGCGCCGGTCGAGCAGCCCGTCGATGCCGACGGTCGCGGCCAGGTCCGCCAGCGGCCAGGGCGCCGGGTACCTGCCGGCGACGAGGCGGAGCACCTCCCCCACCCGGGTCTCGCTGGGCAGGCCGCCGTGCTGCAGCATCGCGCCGACCGCGCCGGCCCGGACGGCGGCCTGCGGCTGCCGGCCGAGCAGGCGCACGCGGCCGGCGGTGGGGCGGAACAGCCCCAGCGCCGCGTTGACGGTCGAGGACTTGCCGGCTCCGTTGGGGCCGAGCAGGGCGACGGTCTCACCCGTGCCGATGCGCAGGTCCAGGGCGTCGACGGCGAGGGTGCCGCCGTACCGGACGGTCAGCCCCTCGATGTCGAGGGCGGGGGTCTCGGACACGGGGACCAGCCTGGCGGCCGGTGGTGCGGTCGCGGCAGTGCGAGACGTCGTCGACCCGGCCTGACATCCGTCAGGTGGGAACGATCCCGCGCGCCGCCGATCACCCAGGGTCGGCGCGTCATCACGCCGGGACGGGAGAACGACGCTGCCAGCTCCTAGCATTCGCCTCGCGGTCCGCCGGCCGGTCACCGGAGCCCTGCCGGCGGAACTGCTGTCCATGTCGGAGGACCGGGCGCTGCCCACGGGCACACCCGGTGCCCGCGACGTCCGGCCGTGCGCTCGGGCGCGCCGGAAGGAGCCCGTTCGTGCGCTGGTCCACTGCTGGGAGCACCCCACCGGCGACGACGACGGCCGAACCGCCGCCCGCACCGCCCGCCCGTCCCCGCCGGCGGGCGGAGCACGACGGCACGCTGGAGACCGCGGCCAAGCAGGCCGGGGTGCTCTCCTCGGCCAGCCGGGAGGTCTCCGACACCTCGCGCGAGGCCGCGGAGTCGCTCACCGAGCTGCGGACGGCGATCTCCGACATCTCCGCCAGCACCTCGCGCGCCTCGGCGGTGGCCGAGGAGGCCGTCCGCGACGCCCAGGCCGTCGACGAGCGGATCGCCGCGCTGCAGACGGCGAGCGAGTCGATCACCGAGATGGTCCGGCTGATCTCCGCGATCAGCCAGCAGAGCCGCTTCCTGGCGCTCAACGCCTTCGTCGAGGCCGCCCGCGCCGGCGAGGTGGGCCGCGGGTTCGCCGTCGTCGCCGACGAGGTGAAGCAGCTGGCCAGCCGCACCGCCCAGGCCGCGGAGGACATCGGCTCGCAGATCGAGGCGGTGCAGTCCGAGACCCGGCAGGCGGTCAGCGCGATCCAGCGGATCACCGGCACGCTCGGGTCCATCGCCGAGGCGCAGGACGCGATCAGCGCCGCGGTCGACCAGCAGCGCGCCGCCACCGACCGGGTGGTGGACAACGTCGACCGGGCCGCGAGCGGTTCGGCACGGATCACCGACGCCGTGGCGCAGCTCGCCGACAGCCAGCGGCTGGCCTACGTCCGCCGGGCGCTGACGACCGCCCAGGACCTGCTCGACGACGCCGGCGGCGTGGAGCTGGGCGAGCAGGCGGTGAGCCTGACCGTGCGCAACCAGGCCACCGACGCCGCGCACGGGGCGACGCTCCCGGAGCTGCTGCTCGGTGGCGTGCCGGTGGACCGGGACGACGACCCGCGCCGCCCGGCGCGGCTGGTCGACGCGGTCGTCGCCGAGGTCGGCGGCAGCTGCACGCTCTTCCAGCGGCTCGACGCCGAGGGCAGCATGGTCCGGGCGGCCACGTCGGTGGTCACCCCGGCGGGGCGGCGCAACATCGGCACCTACATCCCCCGTACCAACCCCGACGGCAGCCCGAACCCGGTGCTCGCCGCGGTGCTGGCCGGGCAGACCTACACCGGGCCGGCCATGGTCGCCGGCCGGGAGTACTTCACCGCGTACACCGGCGTGCACTCCCCAGCGGGGGAGCTCATCGGCATGCTCTACGTCGGCCTGCCGCTGGACGAGATCGGCTAGTCCGTCAGGTCGCGGACGACGGCGTCGGCGAGCAGCCGCCCGCGGTCGGTCAGCACCGCCAGACCGGCGGTGTGCGCCGCCGGCTCCAGCAGCCCACGGACGCATGCCTCCGCGGCCCGTGCCCGGCCGGCGGCGCTGAGTGCGGTCAGCGGCAGCCCGTCGCGCAGCCGGAGCCCGAGCATCACCGTCTCCAGCGCCTGGTCCTCGCGGGTCAGCAGCTCGCGGTCGGCGGCCGGGTGCAGGCCCGCGGCGAGCCGGTCGGCGTAGGCGGCCGGGTGCTTGACGTTCCACCAGCGCAGCCCGCCGACGTGCGAGTGCGCACCCGGCCCGATCCCCCACCAGTTCGCGTTCGCCCAGTACAGCTCGTTGTGCCGGCAGCGGGCGGCGCGGTCGCGCGCCCAGTTCGACACCTCGTACCAGCCCATCCCGGCCCGCCCGAACGCCCGGTCGGCCTGCTCGTAGCGGTCGGCCAGCACGTCGTCGTCCGGCATCGGCAGCTCGCCGCGGGCGACCCGGCGGGCCAGCCGGGTGCCCTGCTCGACGATCAGCGCGTAGGCGCTGACGTGGTCGACCGGCGCGGCCAGGACGGCGTCCAGCGAGGCCTGCCAGTCGGCGTCGGACTCCCCCGGTGCCCCGTAGATCAGGTCGAGGTTCACGTGCTCGAAGCCGGCGGCGCGCGCCTCGTGCGCGGCCTGCACCGCGCGGCCGGGGGTGTGCCGGCGGTCCAGCACCGCGAGCACGTGCTCGGCCGCGGACTGCATGCCCAGGCTGATCCGGGTGAAGCCGCCCGCCCGCAGCGTGGCCAGCGACTCCGGGGTGACCGACTCCGGGTTGGCCTCGGTGGTCACCTCCACGTCCGGCGCGACGGGGAACAGCTCACGGACGGCGTCCATCACCGCGACCAGGTCACCGGCCGGCAGGAGGGTGGGGGTGCCGCCGCCGACGAAGACCGTCTGCACCGCGGGCCGGTCCGGCCCCAGCACCTCGGCGGCCAGCCGCAGCTCGGCGATCGCGGTGGCCGCGTACTCGCTGCGGTTGGCGCCCGGGCCGAGCTCGTCGGAGGTGTAGGTGTTGAAGTCGCAGTAGCCGCAGCGGGTGGCGCAGAACGGCACGTGCACGTAGAGCCCGAAGGGCGTGGTCGGCAGGCCGTCCCGGGCGGATGCCGGGAGCATCGAGGGGTCCGCGGGGAGGGCCGGGGTCTGGCCGAGCAGAGGCAAGGGCCGGGCGGGTGGGCTCGTCATGGCAGTCATCGCTGCTCCCAGTGTGACGGCTCCCGGCAGGATGGCGGCGTGACCTCCGCGACCAGCGACGACCGCGTGCTCACCGTCGACGTCTCCGCCGGGGTGGCCCGGCTGACCCTGGACTCCCCCGCCGACCGCAATGCCCTCTCCCGCGCGATGCGCGCCCAGCTCCGCACCGCGCTGGACGACGCCCTGGCCGACGACGCCGTCCGGGTGGTGGTGCTCGACCACACCGGGCGGGTGTTCTGCTCCGGCATGGACCTGCGCGAGGCCACCGGCGGGGCGAGCAGCGAGCAGGGGGTCCGCGAGTTCCCCGAGCTCCTGACCCGGCTGTGGCACGCGCCCAAGCCGGTGGTCGCCGTCGTCCGTGGCCCGGCCCGGGCCGGTGGGGTGGGGCTGGCCGCGGCCTGCGACGTCGTCGTCGCCGGGGCCTCGGCGACCTTCGCGTTCAGCGAGGTGCGGCTCGGGCTGGTGCCGGGGGTGATCTCGGCGGTCTGCCGCCCGCGGATGCAGCCGCACGCCGCGCACCGGCTCATGCTCACCGGTGAGGTGTTCGACGCGGCCACCGCGGCGTCCGCCGGGGTCGTCGACCTGGCGGTGGCCGACGACGCGGTGGACGCCACCGTGGCCGCCCAGGTGACCGCGCTGGCGGCCGGGGCGCCGGCAGCGCTGGCGGTGACCAAGCAGCTGCTGCGGGGCGGGCACGACCTCGCCGGGGCCCTTCCCGCGCTCGCGGAGCTCTCGGCCCGCGCCTTCGCCTCGGACGAGGGCCAGGAGGGCATGGCCGCCTTCCGGGAGAAGCGCCCGGCCCGCTGGGTGCCCGCCGCGGACTGATGCCCCCGGAGAGCTCGTGCTCTGCTCACCGCTGGTGAGCAGAGCACGAGCGTCGGCGGACCACCTCGGGGCCGTCCCTCAGAGCACGTAGGTCGCGATCATCTGACCGAGCTGGCGGATGTCGGCGTTGCCCTTGAACTCCAGCCGGACCTTGCCCAGCCCGCTGAACCACAGGTCCAGTTCGGCGTCGAGGTCGAAGGTGCCGGCCGTCTCCACGGAGAACGCCTGCACCTTGCTGTAGGGCAGTGAGGTGAAGTCCCGCTTCTTGCCCGTGATGCCCTGGATGTTGACCGCGATGAGCCGCTTGTCGGTGAAGACCACGAAGTCACGGACGCCCTTGAACGTGGCGACGAACTGCTCGCCCCGGATCATCAGCGGCGCCACGGCCGGGGCGATGTCGTCCGGCTTGCACGGGCTGAGCTTGAACACGGAACCGTTGGCGAAGTCGATCACCGCGTCACCGTAGGGGCGTGCGCCGCGACGTCGGGCCGACCACGCCGCAGCGCCGGCCGCCGGTCCGGCCGGAGCCGGTCAGCGCAGCCGGCGGGTGTTGTCCGGCTGCCGCACGGTCACCCCGCGCGCGTCCAGCCACTCGGCCAGCGGGACGGCGACCCGGCGCGTGGTCTGCCACGCCTTGCGTGCGTCGCTGAGGGTGAACGGCTGCGGCAGCTCGGCCAGCCGCCGCCGCGCCTCCTCGGCCACGCCCGGCGCCAGGTAGATCCCCTCGGCGATCCGGACCAGCTGCTCGTCGCGCACTGCGGCGGCCAGCTCCCGCGGGCCGAGCCCGGCCGCGGCCAGGTCGGGCGCCTCGGGGGCGGCGAAGGGGGCGCCGGCCAGCCGGGCCCGCACGTCGTCGACCGCCCGCTGCACGTGCGCGGGCAGCCCCGCGGAGCCGGCGACGACGCGGCCGTCGCGCAGCGACAGCGGCGGGCGCACGACGGCGGGCACCAGCTCGGCGTCGGGCAGCTCGAGCGCCGACCGCAGCACCGCGATCGGCGGCCCGGTCTCCAGCGGGCGCAGCTGCCGGTACCGGGTCACCACCTGCGGCACCCGGGCCGCCAGTTCGTCGGCCAGCCCGGGGGCGATCAGCCACGGGCCGACCTCGGTCGCCCCGGCGGGCACGGGCCAGCCCATCGCGACGAAGTCGGCCCGCCGCACGAACCGGCGGCGCACCAGCTCGGCGCGGGCGCCCTCCTCCCCGGCCGGGCGGTCGGCCAGCTCGGCGGCGCGCGACCGTGCGGCCCCGCGGCGGCGCAGCTCCGGCGGGTCCACGTCCCGCACGTCGGCGCCGAGCACCCGGCGGGCGCCGGGGTCGCGCAGCAGCAGCCGGTCGCCGATCCGCAGGGGCAGCTCGGCGCTCAGCCGCAGCCGCACCGCCGATCCGTCCAGCGGGCGCACCCGCGCGGCGACGGTGGCCGATCCGATGTGCACCACGAGCTCGGCGGGCAGCCGGTCCTCCGGAGGGGTGGTCAGGGAGACGTCGACCTCGGCGGTCCGGCGGAACGCGCCCGGGGTGAGGAGCGCGTCGCCGCGGGCGATCTCCTCGACCGCGACCCCGCGCAGGTTCAGCGCGACCCGGGCGGTGGCCGACGCCGCCTCGACCGGCGCCCCGAGGGACTGCAGCCCGCGCACGGTCACCTCCCGGTCGCCCAGGGCGAACCGGTCGCCGGCGCGCACCGTGCCGGCGGCCAGGGTGCCGGTGACCACGGTGCCGGCGCCGCGGATGGTGAAGGCCCGGTCGACCCACAGCCGCACCGCCGCGGCGGGGTCGGGTGCCGGCAGGGCTGCCAGCACACCGCCCAGGGCCGCGGTCAGCTCGGGCACGCCCTGGCCGGTACGTGCGCTGACGGCCACCGCGGGCACCTGCCCCAGCGAGGTGCCGGCCAGGCGCTGCGCGGCGTCGGCGAGCACCGGGCCCGCGTCGGCGAGGTCGGCCTTGGTGACGGCGAGCAGCCCGTGCCGCACACCCAGCGCGTCCAGCACGGCCACGTGCTCGGCGGTCTGCGCCGACCAGCCGTCGTCGGCCGCGACCACGACCAGCGCGGCCGGCACCGAGCCGACGCCGGCGAGCATGTTGCCGACGAACCGCTCGTGGCCGGGCACGTCGACCACGGCCAGGCGGCGACCGCCGGGCAGCGTCGTCCAGGCGAAGCCCAGGTCGATGGTCAGCCCGCGCCGGCGCTCCTCCTCCCAGCGGTCGGGCTCCATCCCGGTCAGCGCCCGCACCAGCGTCGACTTGCCGTGGTCGACGTGGCCCGCGGTGGCGATCACGTCCACGCAGCCGCCACCTCCCGCACCATCGCGGTCAGCCGCTCGTCGTCGGCCGGCGCCAGGCTGCGCAGGTCCAGGTGGGTCCGGTCGCCGGCGGCGTAGCCGACGACCGGGGTGCTCGCGGCGCGCAGCGGCTCGGCGAAGGCCAGCGGCACGGCCACCGCGACGCTGGGCAGCTCGAACTCCGGGGCTCCCCCACCGCCGACCCGGGCGGTCGCGTCGACCGCCTCCGCCTCGACCCCGTGCGCCCGCAGCGCCGCGGCGACGGCGGTGGCGCGGGCCCGCAGCTCCGCGACGTCGGCGTCCAGCATCCGGCGCACCGGGGGCACCGGCCCGCGCAACGTCGCCTCCAGCGCGGCCAGGGTGGTCTTGTCGACCCGCAACGCGCGGTAGAGCGGGTGCCGGCGCAGTCGCTGCACCAGCTCCGCCCGGCCCAGCACGATCCCCGCCTGCGGCCCGCCGAGCAGCTTGTCGCCACTGCACAACGCCAGGTCGGCGCCGCCGGCCAGCGTCGTCTGCAGGTCCGGTTCGTCGGGCAGCAGCGGGTGCGGGCGCAGCAGCCCGCTGCCCACGTCGGCCACCAGCGGCACGCCGGTGCCGGTCAGCGCGGCGGACAGCTCGGTGACCTCGGCGGAGCGGGTGAAGCCGCGGACGACGAAGTTCGACGGGTGCACCTTCAGCACCGCACCGGTGTCCGGCCCCAGCGCGCCGGTGTAGTCGGCGACGGAGACCCGGTTCGTCGTCCCCACCTCCCGCAGCCGCGCGCCCGTGGCGGCCAGCAGCTCGGGGATGCGGAAACCGTCACCGATCTCCACCAGTTCGCCGCGGGCGATGACCAGCTGACCGCCGAGCGCGGTGGCGACCAGGGCGAGCGCGGCGGCGCAGTTGTTGACCACGAGCGCGGCCTCGGCGGCCGGGACGGCGGCCAGCAGCGCCCCGAGCGCCCCCTCCCCGCGCGGGCCGCGGCGGCCGGTGGCCAGGTCCAGCTCCACGTCGGTCGTGCCACTGGCGGCGACCACGGCCTCCACGGCGGCCGGTGACAGCGGCGCCCGGCCGAGGTTGGTGTGCACCAGCACGCCGGTGGCGTTGAGCACCGGGCGCAGGCTGCTCGCGCTGCCCGGCAGCCGCTCCAGCACGGCCGAGACGACGTCGTCCGGCGACAGCGCGCCCTCCCGCACCTGCTGCTGCGCGGTCTGCACCGCTGCCTTGACCAGGTCCCGGCCCAGCCGGGCGACGGCGGAGGCGACCTGCGGTTCGGCGAGGACCGTGTCGGTCCGGGGCACCTGACGGCGCGGATCACCGCTCACGACCGCCACCCTAGGTGCTCGCCGCGCGGGCCAACGACCGCGGAGCCGGCCCAGAGAGGCCGGCTCCGCGGCAGGCTGGCGGAGACGGACGGGAATCGAACCCGCCTGACCGAGATGCTCGGCCACGTCGGCTTTAGAGGCCGCGGGGGCCACCAGGCACCCTGACGTCTCCGCGGCCGACCCTACGCCCGGCCCGGGCGTCACCGATCGGGCCGGGAGTGAGGGCCTAGAGTTCGAGGTCATGACCGCCACTGCGATCCGGCTGACCCAGTACGCGCACGGCGGCGGGTGCGCGTGCAAGATCCCGCCGGGCGAGCTGGAGTCCGTCGTGGCCGGGCTGACCGCCACGGGCCCGGTCGACCCCGCCGCCGAGCTGGTCGTCGGGCTGGACGACGGCGACGACGCGGCCGTCGTGCGCATCCCAGGTGGCCAGGGGCTGGTGCTGACCACCGACTTCTTCACCCCGGTGGTCGACGACGCGTACGACTTCGGCCGGATCGCCGCGGCCAACGCGCTGTCCGACGTCTACGCCATGGGCGGCACCCCGGTCGTGGCGGTGAACCTGCTGGGCTGGCCGCGCGACGTGCTGCCCGCGGAGCTGGCCGCCGAGGTGCTGCGCGGCGGGCTGGAGATCGCCCACCAGGCCGGCTGCCACGTCGGGGGCGGGCACTCCATCGACGACCCGGAGCCCAAGTACGGCATGGCGGTCACCGGGCTGGTCGACGTCGACCGGATCATCACCAACTCCGGGGCGGTGGCCGGCACGCCCCTGTCGCTGACCAAGCCGCTGGGCGTCGGCGTGCTCAACAACCGGATGAAGGCCACCGGCGAGGTCTCCCCGGAGGCGCTCGCCGCCATGACCACGCTCAACGCCGAGGCCTCCCGCGCCGCCGTCGCCGCCGGGATCCGCGCCGGCACCGACGTGACCGGGTTCGGCCTGCTCGGCCACCTCTACAAGATGGCCCGGGCCAGCGGGGTGACCGCGGTGGTCGACGCCGCCGCCGTCCCGTACCTGACCGGGGCGCGCGAGGCGCTGGCCGCCGGCTACGTCTCCGGCGGCACCCGGCGCAACCTGGACTGGGTGCGCCCCCACGCCGACCTGTCCGCGGTCAGCGAGGACGACGCGCTGCTGCTGGCCGACGCGCAGACCTCCGGTGGGCTGCTGCTCGGCGGCGAGGTGCTGGGCGCCCCGGTGATCGGTGAGTTCGTCCCGCGGAGGGACGCCGTCCTCATCGTCCGCTGAGCGCCCGGCAGCGCCGGACCAGGGCGGTCGACCGAACCCGGGCACCGCCGGGCTCGACGAGCGGGGACACAGGTCGTCGAGTCGCCGGATCGGCGTGTTCACCCGACGGCGTGTCCGGCGGACACGCCTGGTCACCCGCTGTTCACCACAGCGGGTCAAGGTCGGCGACCGTGAGTGCCCAGCCGATCACCGCTGCGTCGGAGACGATGCGCCCTTCGGCTCCCCTGGCCGCCCCTCCCGACCCGCCTGCGCCCTCGCCCAAGGCCGCCCCCCCGGGCAACCGCCGGCGGGACGTGCTCATCGCAGCCGCCTTCCTGCTGCCCAACCTCGTCCTGCTGGTGGTCTTCACCTACCGCCCCCTGCTGGACAACGTCCGGCTGTCGTTCACCGACTGGAACATCTCCGCACCGACCGCCTCGTTCATCGGCCTGGACAACTACGTCGAGTGGTTCACCAGCCAGGCCAGCCGGCAGGTGCTGTGGAACACCGTCGTCTTCACCGGGGCGGCGGTGATCGGTTCGATGGTCATCGGCCTGGCGCTGGCCCTGCTGCTGGACCAGAAGCTCTTCGGTCGCAACGCGGTGCGCTCGCTGGTCTTCGCGCCGTTCGTACTCGCCGGCGCTGCGGTCGGCGTCGCGTTCCAGTTCGTCTTCGACCCGACGTTCGGCCTGGTGCAGGACCTGCTGGGCCGGGTCGGCCTGGACGCCCCGGCGTTCTACCAGGACCCGGGCTGGGCGTTGTTCATGGTGACCGCCACCTACATCTGGAAGAACCTGGGCTACACCTTCGTCATCTACCTGGCGGCCCTGCAGGGCCGCCGGGCAGAGCTCGACGAGGCCGCCGAGATCGACGCGGCCTCGACCTGGCGCAGGTTCCGGCACGTCACGTGGCCGCAGCTGCGCCCGGCGACGTTCTTCCTGCTCATCACCGTGCTGCTCAACAGCTTCCAGGTCTTCGACGTGATCGACACGATGACCCGCGGTGGTCCGCTCGGCAACGGCACGACGACGATGGTCTACCAGGTCTACCAGGAGACGTTCGTGAACCAGCGGGCCGGTTTCGGCGCCACGGTGGCCACCATGATGTTCCTGGCCCTGCTGGTCGTCACCCTGGTCCAGGTCCGCGTCATGGAGCGGGGGCGGGAGTCGTGACCACCCCGGCGCCCTCCGGGCGGACGGACACTGCGCCGCAGGTGCGGACGGGCCCTGCGGCGCGCGTGAAGTCGGCGCCGCACGAGAGGTCCGGGCCGTTGAGCCGCATCGGCGGCTACCTAGGGCTGCTGCTGGTCGTCCTCGTGGTGGCCCTGCCGCTGTACTGGATCCTGATCTCGTCGCTGAAGGAGCGACCGGACATCTACACCGTGCCGGTCACGTGGGTGCCTGACCCGTTCACGACCGCGAACTACTCACGGGTGGGCACCGGCGTCGCGTTCACCGACTACCTGCGCAACTCGATCGTCATCACCACGGTGCTCACGGTCGTGGAGGTCACCCTCGGGGTGCTCTCGGCCTTCGCGCTGGCATTCCTGCGGTTCCCGGGCCGCAGCCTGGTGCTGCTGTTCGTGATCGCCAGCCTCATGGTCCCCAACCAGGTGACGGTGATCAGCAACTACGCCCTGGTCGCCCAGCTCGGCTGGCGGAACACCTTCGCCGGGATCATCGTCCCGCTGGCCGGCGTCGCCTTCGGCACGTTCCTGCTGCGCAACCACTTCCTGTCGCTGCCGAAGGAGATCATCGAGGCAGCCGAGATGGACGCCACCGGGCCGCTGAAGATGCTGTGGCGGGTCGTGCTGCCGATGTCCTGGCCCACCCTGGTCGCCTTCGTCCTGATCACCATCGTCACCGAGTGGAACCAGTACCTCTGGCCGCTGCTGATGGCGGACGACTCCTCCACCGCTCCCCTGCCGGTCGGGCTGGCGCAGCTGCAGGACACCGCGGGCCTCACCAACTGGGGCCCGGTCATGGCCGGGACGGTCCTCACCATGCTGCCCATCCTGATCGTCTTCCTGCTGCTCCAGCGGCACATGATCAAGGGGCTGACCGCGGGAGCGGTCAAGGGGTGATCCGGCGGCGCGGACGTCGTCCGTGCCGCAGTCCCCGCTCTCGTCTCTCCCCTCCCTCATCAGGGCAGCCGGCGCGTCCCGCGCGCCGGGCAGTGGCCTTGCACCCCATCGCACGAAACCCACCACGATCGGAGATCCCCATGAGGTCCCTGGACCGCCGTTCCTTCCTGCTGACCGGTGCCACGGTCGGCGTCCTCGCCCTGTCTGCCTGCGCCGGCACCGCCACCGGAGGGACCGGGGGGTCCGGCGACGGCGGAGCGGTCGAGACGCTGACCATGTGGTCCAACCACCCGGGTGAGTCCAAGCCCGTCGAGACCGAGCTGCTCGACGCCTTCACGGCCGAGACCGGGATCGAGGTCAACCTGGTCACCGCGGGCGCCTCGTACGAGGAAGCCGCCCAGCGGTTCAACGCCGCACTGTCCGGCGGGGAACTGCCCGACGTGGTCATCGCCTCCGACGTCACCTGGTTCAACTTCGCGCTCAACGACGCCATCACCCCCATGGACGACCTGTGGGAGAGCGCCGGCGTGGACGCCGCCGGGTACGTCGACTCCCTCCGCGAGGACTACGAGTACGAGGGCGCCCACTACGCCCTGCCCTACGCCCGGTCGACGCCGCTCTTCTACTACAACAAGGAGATGTGGGCGGCCGCCGGCCTGCCGGACCGCGGCCCGGAGACCTGGGCGGAGTTCGCCGAGTGGGCACCGCGGCTGGCCGCCGCCAACCCGGGGATCGCCCCCATGGTGCTGCCGGACGGCAGCAACTACCTGGACTGGTACTTCCAGGGCATGATCTGGACCTTCGGCGGGGCGTACTCCGACGAGTGGGAGCCGACGTTCACCTCCCCGGAGTCGCTGGAGGCCGGTCGCTACCTGCAGGACAGGTACCGCAACGGCGACATCGCGATCTCCAACGACGCGAACAACCAGTTCGGTGCGGCGCAGGCCGCCTCGCTGCTGCAGTCCACCGGGTCCCTGGGCGGGCTGACCGAGACCGCCCAGTTCGAGTTCGGCACCGCCTTCCTGCCCGGCCCCCCTCCCGGCACGCCGACCGGTGGAGCCGGGCTGGCGATCCCTGCGGGCATCTCCGATGAGCGCAAGGAAGCCGCGATGGAGCTCATCGCCTTCCTCACCAACACCGACAACACGGTGACCTTCAGCCAGGCCACCGGGTACATGCCGGTGCGCAAGGACGCCATCGACGACCCGGAGATGGCCGCCTACCTGGAAGAGAACCCGAACGCCCGGACCGCGCTGGAGCAGCTCGAGGTGACCGCACCGCAGGACTACGCCCGCGTGTTCCTGCCCGGCGGTGGCGCCCGGATCGGCGCCGGCCTGGACCGGATCACCATCGGCGGTGAGGACGTGGAGACCGTCTTCGGTCAGCTGGCCGAGGAGAGTCAGCAGGTCTACGAGCGGGACATCGAGCCCAAGCTGTGACGCCCCGGCCAGCAGCAGGAGGGAGCCGGCCGTGGCGTCGGTGACGTTCGAGGAGGTCACGCGCTCCTTCGCGCAGGGAGAGCGCCCCGCGGTGGACCACTTGGACCTGGACGTCCAGGACGGCGAGTTCCTCGTCGTCGTGGGTCCGTCCGGGTGCGGGAAGTCCACGAGTCTGCGGATGCTCGCCGGCCTGGAGCCGGTGACCTCGGGGCGGGTGCTCATCGACGGTGTCGACGTCACCGGCCGCCGGGCCCGTGACCGGGACGTCGCGATGGTCTTCCAGAGCTACGCGCTCTACCCGAACATGACCGCCGGGGAGAACATGGCGTTCGCCCTGAAGAACCTCGGTGTCAGCAAGGCGGACATCAGCACGCGGGTGGCCGAGGCCGCCCGGGTGCTCCAGCTGGAGGACCTGCTGGACCGCAAGCCCGCCAAGATGTCCGGCGGGCAGCGACAGCGGGTCGCGATGGGGCGGGCGATCGTCCGGGACCCGAAGGTCTTCTGCATGGACGAACCGCTGTCGAACCTGGACGCGAAACTGCGGGTGTCCACCCGGGCGGAGATCGCGAAGCTGCAGAAGCGGCTGGGGACCACGACCGTCTACGTCACCCACGACCAGACCGAGGCGATGACGATGGGCGACCGCGTCGTCGTCCTCCGGGACGGGCGACTCCAGCAGGTGGGCACTCCGACCGAGCTGTACGAGCGGCCGGCGAACGTCTTCGTCGCCGGGTTCATCGGCTCTCCGTCGATCAACCTGGTGGACGGCGTGCCGGTGCGGGACGGCCGGGCCGAGGTCACCCCGTGGCTGCAGGTCCCAGTCCCTGGTGGCGGGGCGGGGCACGAGCAGGTCACGGTCGGCATGCGCCCGGAGGGGGCCGACGCCGTCGGGGATGACGTGACCGGGTCAGAGGACCGACTGGCCGCCCGGGTCACCCGGATCGAGCGCCTCGGCTCGGAGACGCTGGCTTTCCTCGACCCGTTGGGCCTCAACGACGGCGTGGCCCCGCGGAGCGAGCTGATCGTCCGGCTGGACAAGCGCCAGGTCGTCCAGGAGGGCACCGAGCTGGTCCTGCGGGTCCACCTGGGCGAGGTCCTGCTGTTCGATCCGGACGGGCACGCCATCCGCTGACACCCGGTCGCCCGACCGTCCGGGCACCGTTCGCACCCGGCTGCCTGGCGCGCCACCGCGGCCCGCCAGGCAGCCTGGGAACCGGGAACGGTCGCGACCACGGCGTCGCGGATGGGGGAGGTGGTCGGCTAGCGTCCGGGCATGCTGGCTGCCTTCGTCTCCACGCCCGCCCCGGACGACCCGCTCTCGGTGCTGGAGGTGGGCGACCGACCCGAGCCGGAGGTCCCAGACGGCTGGACGACGGTGACGGTCAAGGCGGCCTCGCTCAACCACCACGACCTGTTCAGCCTGCGCGGTGTCGGGCTGCCGGCCGAGCGGATGCCGATGGTGCTGGGCTGCGACGCCGCGGGGCTGGACGAGGACGGCAACGAGGTCGTCGTGCACGCGGTCGTCTCCTCCCCCGGCTGGACCGGCGACGAGACGATGGACCCCAAGCGATCGCTGCTGTCCGAGCGGTACCAGGGCACGCTCGCCGAGCGCGTGGCGGTGCCGCGGCGCAACGTCGTCCCCAAGCCGGCCGAGCTGTCCTTCGCCGAGGCCGCCTGCCTGCCCACCGCGTGGCTGACCGCCTACCGGATGCTCTTCGTCCGCTCCGGCCTGCGGCCGGGTCAGACCGTGCTCGTGCAGGGCGCCAGCGGTGGCGTGGCCACGGCACTGGTCCGGCTGGGCTCCGCCGCCGGCTACCGGATGTGGGTGACCGGCCGCAGCGAGCAGAAGCGCGCCGCGGCGCTGGCGCTCGGTGCCGACCGGGCGTTCGAGTCCGGCGCGCGGCTGCCCGAGCGGGTGGACGGCGTGATGGAGACCGTCGGCGAGGCCACCTGGAGCCACAGCGTCAGGTCGCTCAAGCCCGGCGGTGTCGTCGTCACCTGCGGGGCGACCACCGGCTTCAACCCCGGCGCCGAGCTGAACCGGGTCTTCTTCACCCAGCTGTCGGTGATCGGCTCCACGATGGGCACCCGCGAGGAGCTCGACGACCTGATCCAGATGTGCCGGGTCACCGGGGTGCGCCCGCAGATCGACGTGGAGTTGCCGCTGTCCGAGGCCCGCGAGGGGTTCGCGCGGATGCTGGAGGGGCGCACCAACGGCAAGATCGTCTTCACCGTCTGAGCGGTGCTCAGACCCGGGCTGCCAGCCGCTTCTCGATCTGGGCGGCGAGCTTGGGCTGGGCGCGCACCGGCAGGTACGGCAGCGCCGGGGCCAGTTCCGGGACGCGCGACTTCTCGAACGTCGCGATGCGGAACGCCTCCCCCACGGTGATGCCGTGGTCGGGGCGGTCGCGCACCTCGACCACGTCCCCGGCGCCGACGTCACCGGTCTCCAGCACCCGCAGGTAGGCGCCGGTCGCACCCCGGGCGGCGAACCGCTTGACCAGATCGGGCACGCCCCAGAACCGGGCGAAGTTCGCGCACGGGGTACGCCAGGCGGTCACCTCGAACAGCGCCGTCCCGACCTGCCAGCGCTCACCGATGACGGCGTCCACCAGATCGAGCCCGGAGGTCCGCAGGTTCTCCCCGAACCGGCCGGGCGGCAGCTCCCGGCCCAGCTCGGCGGCCCACCAGTCGGCGTCGGCCTGGGCGTAGGCGTAGACCGCCTGCCCCTCGCCGCCGTGGTGCTTCTGGTTGACCTGGACGTCGCCGTCCAGGCCGAGCTCGCCGACGGAGACCCGGCCGGCGACCGGCCGCTTGTCGATGCCCGACCGGCTGGGGCGCTTGTCCGGCAGCGGCAGCAGGTCCGCGCCCGAGACACAGACGGCGAGGACCTGGCCGGTCACTTCTTCGCGCTGGTGGGCTCGGCGGTGGACAGCGCGGCGACGAAGGCCTCCTGGGGGACCTCGACGCGGCCGACCATCTTCATCCGCTTCTTGCCCTCCTTCTGCTTCTCCAGCAGCTTCCGCTTGCGGCTGATGTCACCGCCGTAGCACTTGGCGAGGACGTCCTTGCGGATGGCGCGGACCGTCTCCCGGGCGATGACCCGGGAGCCGACGGCGGCCTGGATGGGCACCTCGAACTGCTGGCGCGGGATGAGCTCGCGCAGCTTGCCGGCCATCAGCACGCCGTAGCTGTAGGCCTTGTCGGCGTGCACGATCGCGGAGAAGGCGTCGACGGCCTCGCCCTGCAGCAGGATGTCGACCTTCACCAGCTTCGACTCCTGCTCCCCGGCCTCGGCGTAGTCCAGCGAGGCGTAGCCGCGGGTGCGGGACTTCAGCGCGTCGAAGAAGTCGAAGATGATCTCGCCGAGGGGCAGCGTGTAGCGCAGCTCGACCCGGGTCTCGGACAGGTAGTCCATCCCGGTCAGCGATCCGCGCCGGCTCTGGCACAGCTCCATGATCGCCCCGGTGTAGTCGCTGGGGGCGATGATCGTGGCGTTCACGATCGGCTCGTACACCTTGTCGATCTTGCCGCTGGGCCAGTCGCTGGGGTTGGTGACGACGACCTCCGAGCGGTCCTCCATCACCACCCGGTAGACGACGTTGGGCGCGGTGGAGATCAGGCTGATCCCGGCTTCGCGCTCCAGCCGCTCGCGGACGATCTCCAGGTGCAGCAGGCCGAGGAACCCGACCCGGAAGCCGAAGCCCAGCGCCGCGGAGGTCTCCGGCTCGTAGACCAGCGCCGCGTCGTTGAGCAGGAGCTTGTCCAGCGACTCGCGCAGCAGCTGGTACTCGCTGCCGTCGATCGGGTACAGGCCGGAGTACACCATCGGCTTGGGGTCGCTGTAGCCGCCGATCGGCTCGGGTGCCGGCTTGTGCTGCAGCGTCACGGTGTCACCGACCCGGGACTGCCGGACGTCCTTCACCCCGGTGATGAAGTAGCCGACCTCGCCCACGCCGAGGCCCTCGACCGGCTTGGGCTCCGGGGAGATGACGCCGATCTCCAGCAGCTCGTGGGCGGCGCCGGTGGACATCATCTTGATCCGGTCACGGCCGCTGATCCGGCCGTCGACGACGCGGACGTAGGTGATGACGCCGCGGTAGATGTCGTAGACCGAGTCGAAGATCATCGCGCGCGCCGGGGCGTCGGCGTCGCCGACCGGTGGCGGGATCTTCTCCACGATCGCGTCGAGCAGCTCGGCGACGCCCTCGCCGGTCTTGCCGCTGACGCGGAGCACGTCGGCCGGGTCGCAGCCGATGATGTGGGCGATCTCGGCGGCGTACTTCTCCGGCTGGGCGGCCGGCAGGTCGATCTTGTTGAGCACCGGGATGATCGTGAGGTCGTTCTCCAGCGCCAGGTACAGGTTCGCCAGGGTCTGGGCCTCGATCCCCTGCGCGGCGTCGACCAGCAGCACCGCGCCCTCGCACGCGGCCAGCGACCGGGACACCTCGTAGGTGAAGTCGACGTGGCCGGGGGTGTCGATCATGTCCAGCACGTACTCGTCGCCGGCGGCAGCACCGGTGCGCGGGGTCCACGGCAGGCGCACGTTCTGCGCCTTGATGGTGATGCCCCGTTCGCGCTCGATGTCCATCCGGTCGAGGTACTGGGCACGCATCTGCCGCGCCTCGATGATCCCGGTCACCTCGAGCATCCGGTCGGCCAACGTCGACTTGCCGTGGTCGATGTGGGCGATGATGCAGAAGTTCCGGATCCGGGCGGGATCGGTGGAGGCAGGAGTCGTCACAGTGCTGACCATCGTCCCATGACTGGGCCGGGGACGGCGATCGCCCGGCGGGGCTTCGTCCCCGAGGGCGGTGCGGGGCGGTGCGGGGCGGTGCGCCGAGTGGTGCGCCGGGTGGTGCGCCGGGTGGGCGACCGGTCCGCCGTAGGAGCTGGTGCCGGTGAGCTGGTATCTTGTGAGGCCGGTCCGCAGTGCGCTGTGCTGCGCCGCGGACGCACTGTCAGAAGTACACCTCCCTGCGAGACATCCGAGGCTCACGCGTGGCGAACATCAAGTCCCAGATCAAGCGGATCAAGACCAACGAGATCGCGCGTCAGCGCAACGTCGCGGTCAAGTCCGCCCTGAAGACGCAGGTGCGTCGCTTCCGCGCGGCCGCCGACGCCGGGGACAAGGAAGCGGCGACCACCGCGCTCCAGACCGCCAGCAAGGCGCTGGACAAGGCCGCCAGCAAGGGCATCATCCACAAGAACCAGGCCGCCAACCGCAAGTCGGCGCTGGCCAAGCGGGTCGCCTCTCTCTGATCCACCGCAGCGGCGCCCCGCTTGACCGGAGCTGCGCCGCTGGACGTCGGGCCCCCACTCCCCTCCGGGAGTGGGGGCCCGACGCGTTGACCGGCCGGCCGGCAGCTCGGCGCCAGCCCGGGGCGACCGGGTCAACGGCCGGAGTGGGCCCGCCCGCCGCCGGCGGCCCGGATGGCCACCATCCGGCGCACCGCCCGCTCGAGGGCGTAGTCGGCGCTGGCGGCCGCGCCCTTGACGTCGGCGTTCAGCTCGGCGGCCACGCCGATCGCCTGCTGGAGGGCGTCGATGCTCCAGCCCCGGGCCTGGCTCTGCGCCTTCTTCACCTTCCACGGCGGGAGCTTCAGCTGCCGGGCGAGCTCGCCGATGTTCGAGGTGTTCAGCGAGGCGACACGGGCCGCGGTGCGAACGCCGTCGGCCAGGGCGTCGGCGATGAGGACGTGCGCCACGCCGCGGTCCAGCGCCCACCGCAGCATCTCCACCGACCCGGCGGTGTCGCCGACCAGCACCCGCTCGGCGACGGTGAAGCCGGTGACCTCGGCCTGCCCGCGGTGGAAGCGGGCGACGTCGTCGGCGTCGATGCTGCCGCCGAAGTCCGACACCAGCTGGCTCGCCGCCGCCGACAGCCCGCGCAGGTCGTTGCCGACCGCGTCGAGCAGGGCGGTGACCGCATCGGGGGTGATCCGGCCACCGGCGTGGCGCACCTCGTTGCGCACGAAGGCGACCCGCTCCCCCGCCGAGCTGATCTTCGGGCACTCGTCGACCGCTGCCCCGGCGGCCTTGAACGCCTTCAGCAGGGCCTCGTTGCGCTTCCCGCCGCCGTGCACCAGCACCAGGGTGAGCTCGGGGTCCGGGTCCTTCAGGTAGGCGGTCAGGGAGTCGGCGAGTGCGGCCGCGGCCTCGTGCACACCGATGACGACGACCAACCGGTGCCCGCCGAACAGCGACGGGGACAGCACGTCGGCCAGGTGCCCGAGCGGCAGCCCGGCGGCCACCAGCTCGTGCTCCTCGACGTCGGGGTGGCGGTCACGGACCGCGGCGCGCACCGCGGAGACGGCGCGGGCCCGCAGCAGCTCCTCCTCGCCGACCACCAGCCGCAACCGGGACGTCGGAGCGGGGGGTGCGGCAGCCACGTGGCCATGCTGCCACGCGCTCCCGACACGACCGCGCTGCCGCCCGGCGCACCGGGACCGTCGCCGTCAGCAGCGGGCCGGCCGGCTCGGGCGTGGCCGCACCGCGCAGCACGGTGTCCGGGCCGCGCACCGCCACGCCCCACTCCCCCGCCCGGCCGACCACCGCCACGTCGCCGTCCCGGTCGGTGCGGTGCACCCGCATCCCGGCCTCGGTGACCGCCGCCAGCAGCTCCTGCGCCGGGTGCCCGTAGCTGTTGCCGGCGCCCACGGAGATCAGCGCCACGCGGGCCCGGCTCGCGGCGACGAAGTCCGGGTCGACGTCACCGCTGCCGTGGTGCGGCACCTTCAGCACGTCGGCGGTGAGGTCGGCGCCGGACCTGCGGAGCCGGGCTTCCGCCTCCTCGCCGATGTCACCGGTGAGCAGCACCCGCAGTCCGCGGTGCTCCGCGCGCACCACCAGGGACAGGTGGTTGGCGTCGGCGCCCGCGGTGGCGTCGGCCGGACCGGGGGCGAGCGCATCGAACACCGCTCCGCCCACCGTGCGCCGCTCCCCCGGCCTCAGGACGGTGTGCCGCCCACCCACCTGGCCCAGCAACTCCAGGACCGCCGGGAGCCGGTCCTCGTCCGGGGCCAGGGCACCGGTGGCGACCTCACCCACCGCGCGGCCGGTGAGCGCCCCGGCCAGCCCGCCGACGTGGTCGGCGTCCAGGTGCGAGAGCAGCACCAGCGGCAGGTGGTCGACGCCGAGCCGGTCCAGGCAGCCGTCGACCAGAGCCGCGTCGGGCCCGGCATCGACCAGGACCCCCTCGCGCGGCCCGGTCGGGAACACCAGGGCATCGCCCTGCCCGACGTCGCAGGCGACCACCACGGTCTCCGGCAGCGGCCACCCGCGCCCGGCCTGGCGCAGCGGCCATCCCACCACCACCGCGCCCAGCACGGCGGCCAGGGCCAGCCCGCGCAACCGCGGCCAGCGGACCAGCGCCCAGCAGACCGCCCCGAGCAACAGCGCCAGCGCCAGGGCGCCGGTCCGCCCGGCCGGCCAGGGCGTCGCACCGTCGGGGACGGCGGCTGCCGTCCGGGCGACCAGGACCAGCCAGCGCACCGGCCACCCGGCCAGCCAGGTGAGCGCGTCGGCTCCCGGCTCGGTCACCGGGGAGACCAGCGCGGCCAGCAGCCCGAGCACGGTCGCCGGCGCGACCACCGGAGCGGCGAGGAGGTTGGCCGGCAGCGACACCAGGCTCACCGCACCGGAGAGGGCCGCGACCAGCGGGGCGGTGGCCAGCCCGGCCGCCGCGCTCACCGCCACCGCGTCGGCGACCGGCCGGGGCAGTCGCCGTCGCCGCAGCCGGCGGGACCAGCCCGGCGCCAGCAGCACGATCGCGGCGGTCGCGGTGACCGAGAGGGCGAACCCGGGGTCCCGAGCCAGCGCCGGGTCGACCAGCAGCAGCAGGGTGACGCTCGCCGCCAGCGCTGGGACGGCGACCCGGCTGCGGCCCGAGGCCAGCGCGAGCAGCGCCACCGCGCCCATCGCCGCGGCCCGCAGCACGCTCGGCTCCGGCCGGGCCAGCACCACGAAGCCGGCGATGGCCAGCACACCGACGAGGGCCTGGAGCCGCCGGTCGCTGCCGCGGGCCCGGAGCGGCGCGAGCACCAGCCCCACCGCGATCGCCACGTTGGCACCGGAGACGGCCAGCAGGTGGGAGAGCCCGGAGCGGCGGAACTCCCCGATGAGCACCTCGTCCAGGCCGGACGTGTCGCCGACGACCAGCCCCGGCAGCAGGCCGGCCGCGGGATCGGGCAGCGTGCGGTCCGCTGCTGCGGACAGCCCCGCGCGGAGGGTCCCCGCCGCCGACTGCACGGCACCGGCGTCACCCACCGGCTGGGGTGGGGAGCGCGCCGACAGGACCGCGAGCACGTCGTCGATCGGGCCGGCCGGGCGCAGCGAGGCCCGCACCGTCACCGACTGGCCGGGCAGCAGGCCCCGCCACTCCTCCGCCGGCCCGAACAGCAACACCCGGGCTCCGCCGGTGGGATGGCCGTCGACCTCGCTGACCCGGCCGGTCACGAGCACCCGCTCGGGGCTGCCGGCCAGTGGCCGGGGGTCCGAGCTGAGTGCGAAGGCCACGGAGACCACGGCGCCCCGGGCGGCCAGCCCGGTCAGCGGTGAGTCGTCCCGGGCCTGGCTCCGCACGCCGGCGACGGCGCCGGTGACGGTGATCGCAGCCAGGCACCCGACCAGGACCAGCGCCGCGCCGG
This sequence comes from Modestobacter sp. SYSU DS0511, assembly GCF_054050755.1. Taxonomy (NCBI): domain Bacteria; kingdom Bacillati; phylum Actinomycetota; class Actinomycetes; order Geodermatophilales; family Geodermatophilaceae; genus Modestobacter; species Modestobacter sp. SYSU DS0511. Next base: position 9,703 of record NZ_JBJGZY010000022.1, on the reverse strand, counting down.
CCCGGCGGCTGGCGAGCAGGACGACGGCGACCGCCGCAGCGCCCCCCGCCAGGCCGCGGAGCAGACCCGGGGAGAGCAGCGGCGCGGCCAGCGTCAGCAGCCAGACGGTGGCCGCGACCGGTACCAGTCGCAGGTCGAGCCAGCGCCAGCGGCCGGCCGCCCGCACCCGGTGCACCGGCACCGGCAGCGGCACCGGGCCGGGCGCGGCGGGCCGTCGTCCGGCCGGCACGTCAGACCGTGACCAGGTCGACGAGCTCGGCGAAGATGGCCGGCCCGATGCCGGTGACGTCGTCCAGCTGCTCGACGCTGGTGAAGGGGCCGTGGGTGGTCCGGTGCTCCACGATCCGCTGGGCGAGCACCGGGCCGATGCCCGGCAGGGCGTCGAGCTCGGCCGCCGTGGCCCGGTTCAGGTCGAGCAGCCCACCGGCGGTGTGGCCTCCGGTTGCCGCCGGTGGCCCGGGGACCGCGCCCGGTAGCCCCACGGCGAGCTGCTCGCCGTCGACCAGGACCGCTGCCGCGTTGACCGACGCGGGATCGGCCTCCGGCAGCAGCCCCCCGGCGGCGGCCAGCGCGTCCGCGACCCGTGAGCCCGCCGGCAGGGTGACCAGCCCGGGCGAGGCGACCTGGCCGATCACCGACACGACCACCTCGGCAGCGGCGGACGGCTCGCTGCCCGCCGGGGCCGGCGACGGGGCCGCCGGCAGCGGGCCCGGTGACGCCACCGAGCTGGACCTGGCCGGCACCTGGTCCACCGTCGGCCGGTCGGCCCAGGTCCAGCCGACCACCACCGCGGCGGCGAGGACGGCGACCGCCCACAGCGTCCACGCCCCCGGCCGGCCCGGGCTCACCCGCGCGGCCGGCCCGGGGGCTCGGTGGCGCCCCAGCCCAGGGGGCAGGCCCTGCTCCTCGGCCGGCTCGCCGCGCGGGGTCGTCGGCGTGTCGTCGGGTGCCCGGGAGGACCGGCGCGCTGCGCCGTCGCGGAGATGGTCCGGCTCGCGGTCGTCGGGCCCCTCCGACCGGTCATCGACCTCGCCCTCGTCCTCGTCGGGGACCCAGCCGCCCGGGCGCTGTCCCTCCGCCAGCAGCGCCCGCAGCCGGGCACGGATGACGTCGTCGTCGTTGCGACGGGGCGAGGAGCGCACGCCGAGGACGCTAGGGAGGCCGCGCTGCGTCCCGCACCGCCTCCGACCAGGTTGTGGACGGAGGTCCCGGCTGTGGACGGCGGCGGCCGGCCTGAGCTGCCAGCACGGCAAGGTCGGCCGATGCCGCCCGCTCGCTGCCTCCCCCGCCGCCTCCGGTCAGTCCGCGCCGTGGACGGTCGGGTCGACGACCACCCCGACGGCACCGGGGCCGACGTGCGCGCCGATCGCGGCACCGAGCTCGCTGACGTGCAGCTCGCGCAGCCCGGGCAGGCGCGCACGCAACTGCTCGGCGAGCCGGTCCGCCCGCTCGGGGGCGGCGAGGTGGTGCACGGCGGCATCGACCGGGCGGTTCCCGGCGACCTCCGCGGCGCGCTGCACCAGCCGGCTGATCGCACGGGCGGAGGTGCGCACCTTCTCCAGCGGGACGACCCGGCCTTCGGTCACGTGGAGCACCGGCTTGACCGCCAGCGCGGTGCCCAGCCACGCGGCTGCCGACCCGATCCGGCCGCCGCGGCGCAGGTGCTCGAGGGTGTCGACGACGAAGAACGTGCGGCTGGCCGTGGCCGTCTCCCGGGCCGCCTGCGCCACCTGCTCCGCGCTGCCACCGGCGGCCGCCGCCCGTGCCGCGGCCAGCACCGCGAAGCCGTTGCCCATGGCGGCCGATCGGGAGTCGAGCACGGTGACCAGGTGCTCGCCCACCTGCCCGGCCGCCACCCGCGCGGCGTCCCAGGTGCCGGAGAGCTCACCGGACAGGTGCACGGAGACGACCCGGTCGGCGCCGCCGTCCAGCAGCCGGCGGTAGGCGGCCACGAAGTCCCCGGGCGTGGGCCGGGAGGTGGTGACGTGCCCCCCGCGGACGGCCAGCGCGCGGGCCACCTCGGCGGAGGTGACGTCGCTGCCCTCACGGCCGGAGCGGCCGGCCAGCACCACGTACAGCGGCACCACCTCGATGCCCAGCTCGGCGACGACCTCCGCCGGCAGGTAGGCCGTGGAGTCGGTGACCACGGCGACGGACATGGGCGGAGGCTAACCGGCGCCGCGCCGGCCGTTCCCACCCACGGGCCCCGGAGGACCGGACGGCTCAGCCGAGGGCGTCGGCGTCCTGCGCCGGCGCCCCCTCTTCGGGGCTCGCGCCGGCGGGCGGCAGCGGCGCGTCCGGCGCATCGGACCCGGACGGTCCGCGGTCCCGGTGGGCGCCCGGCCCACCCTCGACCGGACCGGGCGTGGGCACCGCCGAGTTGTGCCGCATCAGCCGCCAGCCCGACGCCTGGAACGACAGCTCGCTCCAGTGGCAGTTGCCGAGCGGGCCGAAGATCCTGCGGTGCTCCGGGCCGAGGTCCAGCAGCACCTCCAGCAGCCGGCCGGCAGTGCCGCCGTGGGTCACCAGCACCGCGGTCTCGGCCGGCGGCAGGTCGGCCACCGCCGCCGCGGCGCGGGCGGCGACGTCGGCCTGCAGCTCCCCACCGCGGCCGGGCACCGGACGACCGGCCACCCACTCCGCGTACTGCTCCGGCAGCTGCTCGGCGACCTCGTCCCGGGTCAGCCCCTCCCAGCTGCCCAGGCCGTGCTCACGCAGCCGGGCGTCGACCTGCACGGGCAGTCCCAGGAGCGACGCCAGGGCACCGGCGGTGTCCCGGGCGCGCTGCAGGTCGCTGGAGACGAGCACGGTGGTGGCCGGGTCCAGGCCGGCCGCCAGCACCGGGGCGGTGCGAGCGGCCTGCGCCCGCCCCTCCGCGTCCAGCGGCGGGTCGAGCTGCCCCTGGAAGCGCCCGCTGGCGTTCCACTCGGTGCGCCCGTGGCGCCAGACCAGCAGCCGGCCGACCGGCGGGGTACCGGAGGCGGCCTCGCTCACCGGTCGGTCGTGCCCGACTCGGCGTCCTCGGTCGACTCGGCGCCGGCGACGGCGTCTTCGGTCGACTCGTCGGCGTCCGGGGTCGCGGCCACCGGCGCCTGCGCGGCGGCAGGCGCGGACCGGTCGACGAAGGGGATGACCGGGCAGTCCTTCCACAGCCGCTCGAGCGCGTAGTAGGCGCGCTCCTCGGCGTGCTGGACGTGCACGACGACGTCGACGAAGTCGAGCAGGACCCAGCGGGACTCCGCGACGCCCTCGCGTCGCACGGGCTTGACCCCGTGGTCACGCAGCCGCTCCTCGACCGCGTCGACGATCGACTGCACCTGGCGCTCGTTGGGAGCCGACGCCAGGACGAAGGCGTCGGTGATGGCGAGCCGGTCGCTGACGTCGACGATCGAGACGTCGGTGGCGAGCTTGTCCGCGGCGGCCTGCGCGGCGATCAGCGCGGTCTCTCGGGCCTCGGACGAGGCGGTCATCGGGGCATCTCCTGCAGATCGGGGGACGAGGTGTCCCCGGGGGCTGGGTCGTCGGGCAGGGTCGGCTCGGCGGGCTCGGGCGTGTGCCGGCCGGCGGCCGGGCGGCCGACCGCGGGGCGTCCGGTGCCCTCGGTGCGGTACAGGCCGCGCTTCTCGATGTACTGCACCACACCGTCGGGCACCAGGTACCAGACCGGCCGGCCCCGCCGGACCCGGTCGCGGCAGTCGGTGGAGCTGATCGCCAGCGCGGGCACCTCGACCAGGCTCACCGCTCCCGCCGGCAGATCGGCGTCCCCGAGCTGGTAGCCCGGCCGGGTCACCCCGACGAAGTGCGCCAGGTCGAACAGCTTGTCGGTGTCCCGCCAGCCGACGATCTGGGCCAGCGCGTCGGCGCCGGTGATGAAGAACAGCTCGCTGTCCGGGTGCTCGCGGTGCAGGTCCTGCAGCGTGTCGATGGTGTAGGTCGGGCCGCCGCGGTCGACGTCGACCCGGCTGACCGAGAAGCGTGGGTTGGACGCCGTGGCGATCACCGTCATGAGGTAGCGGTCCTCGGCCGGGCTGACCCCGCGCTCGGACTTCTGCCAGGGCTGGCCGGTCGGGACGAAGACGACCTCGTCCAGCCCGAACAGCTCGGCCACCTCACTGGCGGCCACCAGGTGCCCGTGGTGGATGGGGTCGAACGTGCCACCCATCACCCCGAGCCGACGCGCTGCCACTGACCGAGCCTAGCCCGGCATCGCGTGATCCGGTCGCCCGACCACCGGATCCCGGTGGGACCGGGCGGCCAGGGGCGGACGGCCGCCGTCGCGCGGGCCCGGTGACCGGCGCCCCCGTGCCGCCGGTCCCCCGGTGGGAGACCCCGGGCACCCGCGGGCAGCCGCCCGCCGCCGCACACCCTGACACATGTGGACGGTGCTGTCTCGCTACACCGGGGGTGGAGCGCGGTGTCCCCGTCAGCGGACGTGGCCGCTGCCGGTCACCACGTAGGTCGTCGAGGTGAGCTCCGGCAACCCCAGCGGGCCGCGGGCGTGCAGCTTCTGGGTGGAGATGCCGATCTCGGCACCGAACCCGAACTCGCCGCCGTCGGTGAACCGGGTCGAGGCGTTGACCAGCACCGCCGCGGCGTCCACCCCCGCGGTGAAGGCGGCGATCGCCGACGCGGAGTCGGCGACGATCGCCTCGGAGTGCCCGCTCCCCCACTGCGCCATGTGGTCGAGCGCCTGCGGGAGGTCGTCGACCACCCGCACGGCCATGTCCAGGGAGAGGTACTCGGTCGCCCAGTCCTCGTCGGTGGCCGGGACGACGGCGTCGTGCGCCTCCCGCGCGGCCTCGTCACCGTGCAGCGTCACCCCGGCGTCGGCCAGCGCCGCGAGCAGCCGCGGCAGGAAGGGGACGTCGCGGTGCACCAGCAGCGTCTCGGCGGAGTTGCACACGCTGACCCGGGAGGTCTTGGCGTTCAGCACGATCGCCTCGGCCGTCGCCGCATCGGCCGAGGCGTCGACGTAGACGTGGCAGTTGCCCACGCCGGTCTCGATCACCGGTACGACCGCCTCGCGGACCACCCGCTGGATCAGCGACGCCCCGCCGCGCGGGATGACCACGTCGACCAGCCCGCGGGCGGCCAGCAGTTCGCCCACCGAGGCCCGGTCCGCCGGCAGCAGGGCGATCGAGCCGGCCGGCAGACCGGCCTTCTCGGCCGCCTCGGTGAGCACGGCCACCAGCGCGGTGTTCGTGCGGTGCGCCGACGCCGACCCGCGCAGCAGCGCCGCGTTGCCGCTCTTCAGGCAGAGACCCGCGGCGTCGACGGTCACGTTGGGCCGGGCCTCGTAGACGATCCCGACCACCCCGAGGGGCACCCGGACCTGGCGCAGCTGCAGTCCGTTGGCCAGCGTCGAGCCGCGGACGACGTCGCCCACCGGGTCGGGCAGCGCGATCAGCTGGCGCAGCGCGTCGGCGACCGCCGCCACGCGCTGCCGGTCCAGCCGCAGCCGGTCGAGCACCGAGGCCGGGGTGCCGTCGGCCGCGGCCGACTCGACGTCGGCGGCGTTGGCGGTGAGCACCTCGTCGGCCCGCTCGACCAGCGCCTCGGCCATCGCGGCGAGCGCGGCGTCCTTGGTCTCGGTGGGCAGGGTGCGCAGCACGCGGGCGGCCTCGCGGGCACGCGCCGCGGCGGCGCCGATGAGCGGGAAGTCAGCGTCGGACACGCGTCGAGGTTACGCGGCGCCACCGGCGTCCGAGCTCGCCTCACGTGCTCCTGGCTCACGGTGCACGGTGAGCCAGGAGCACGCACGATCAGCTCTCCTGATCTCGGGCGGAGTGGCGGGCGAGCCGGGAGCGCAGGTTGCTCCGCACCGCCGGCCACTCGTCCGCGGTGATCGAGAAGACCACGGTGTCCCGCAGCGACCCGTCGGGCTGGCGGCGGTGGTTGCGCAGCACGCCGTCCTGCTTGGCGCCGAGCGCGGCGATCGCCGTCCGCGACTGCCGGTTGTGCCAGTGCGTGCGGAACTCCACCGCGACGCAGCCGAGCACCTCGAACGCGTGCTGCAGCAGGAGCAGCTTGCTCTCGCTGTTCACCCCGGAGCGCTGGGCCGACGCCCGGGTCCAGGTGTAGCCGATCTCCAGCCGCGGGGTGGCCCGGTCGAGGTTGCAGTACGTCGTCACCCCCAGCGCGTCCCCGGTGCCCCGGCGGCGGACGACGAAGGGGAGCATCGTGCCCGCCTGCTGGGCGGCGAGCTTGGCCGCGACGTCGTCGGCCATCGCCTCGGGGGTGGGCACCGACGTGTACCAGAGCTTCCACAGCCGCCCGTCGGCCGCGGCGACGGCCAGGTCGGGGGCGTCGGCCAGGGACAGCGGCGCCAGCGTCACCAGCTGACCGGCCAGCGCAACCGAACCCCAGCCGGCCGGCTCGGCCACCGGCAGCTCAGGCACGCAGCGCGCGCATGGCCTGCTTGCGCGCCTCGCCGGTCAGCCGGTCGACGAACAGCGTGCCGTCCAGGTGGTCGACCTCGTGCTGCAGGCAGCGCGCCATCAGCCCGCTGCCCTCCAGCCGCAGCGGCTCCCCGTGCACGTCGAAGCCCTCGGCGACGCAGTGCATCGCCCGCACGGTGGGTGCGTAGAGCCCCGGGATGGACAGGCAGCCCTCGTCGCCGTCCTGCGTCTCCTCGGACCGCTCGGTGATCACCGGGTTCACCAGGTGCCCGATCACGCCGTCGACGTTGTAGGAGAAGACCCGCAGGCCCACCCCGATCTGGGTGGCGGCCACGCCGGCCCGGCCGGGGTGGTCGACGGTCTCCTCCAGGTCGCGGACGAGCGCGGCCAGGTCCTTGTCGAAGACGCGGATCGGGTCGGCCGGGGTGCGCAGCACGGGGTCACCGATCTCGCGGATGGGTCGCACGGTCACGCCCGGCAGTCTCTCAGGCCGGGGCGCGGCGCCCGACGAGCACCATCTCGTCGCGGTGCACCACCTCGCGGCGGTGCTCCGGGTCGAGGTCGCCGGTCTTGCGGCCCAGCAGATCGGGCAGCTCGCGGGCGTCGTAGGCCACCAGGCCCCGGGCGACGACGACGCCGTCGGGGCCGACCAGCTCGACCGGGTCGTCGGCCAGGAACTCCCCGGTCACCCCGGTGATGCCCGCGGCCAGCAGCGAGGCGTGCCGCTCCCGGACGGCGCGCACCGCGCCCTCGTCGAGCAGCAGCCGCCCGCGCGGCCGGCTGGCGTACCGCAGCCAGAACTGCCGGGCCGAGGGGCGCCGGCCGCTGGGCGCGAACAGGGTGCCCACCCGCTCGCCGGCCAGCGCCGCGGCCGCCTGGGGAGTGGAGGTGACGACGACGGGCACGCCGGCCGCCGACGCGATGAACGCGGCCTCGACCTTCGTGGCCATGCCCCCGGTGCCCACGCCGTTGCGGCGGGCCGAGCCGAGGGTGACCGCGGCCAGGTCCTCCCGGCTGCGCACGGTGTCGACCAGCTGGGCCGGGCCGGTGCGCGGGTCGCCGTCGTAGACGCCGTCGACGTCGGAGAGCAGCACCAGCGCGTCGGCGACCGCCAGGTGCGCCACGAGCGCGGCGAGCCGGTCGTTGTCACCGAAGCGGATCTCCTCGGTCGCGACCGTGTCGTTCTCGTTGACGATCGGCAGGACGCCGAGCGTGAGCAGCCGCTCGACGGTCTGCCGGGCGTTGCGGTAGTGGCTGCGCCGGGTGAGGTCGTCGGCGGTGAGCAGCACCTGCCCGACCGTCACCCCGTGCCCGGCGAAGGCGTCGGCGTAGGTCTGCACCAGGCGCAGCTGCCCGACGCTGGCCGCGGCCTGCGCGGTGGCCAGGTCACGGGGGCGGCTGTCGAGCCCCAGCGGGGCCAGGCCGGCGGCGATGGCGCCGGAGGAGACCAGCACGACCTCCCGGCCTGCCGCGCGCAGGGCCCCCAGGACGTCGACCAGCGCGCGCAGCCGGTCCTCGTCCAGCCCGCCGGGCAGCGTGGTCAGCGACGACGACCCGACCTTCACGACCACCCGCTGTGCGCCGGCGATCTCCGCCCGCACGCTCACCGGTCGCTGTCGCCCTCGAGGAGCTCCTGGTCGAAAGAGCCGTCGGCGTCGGCCAGCTCGTAGGGCAGCCGCCGGGCCTTCTTGGCCGCCAGCCGCTCGTCGGCCGACAGCCGGGTGTTGGTCTCCAGCCGGGTGTCGGTGCCTCGGCCGCCCAGGCCGGCGGTCTCCTCGACGCTGAGCGTGCCGGCCGGCAGCGTCGGCTCCCAGTCGAAGGTGACGTCGCCGACGGTGACCGCGTCACCGGGGACGGCGCCGACCTTGGCCAGCTCCTCCTCCACGCCCAGCCGGTTGAGCCGGTCGGCGAGGTACCCGACCGCCTCGTCGTTGCTGAAGTCGGTCTGCCGGACCCATCGCTCGGGGCGGACGCCGCGGACCAGCCAGCCGTCGGTGCGCGGGTCGGCCTCGACGGTGAAGCCGCCGTCGTCGACCGCACGCGGCGTCAGGGTGATCGGCGCCGGCGGCAGCTCCGGCAGCGCGGCCCGGTGCTCCTCGACCGCGGCCGCGAGCGCGAAGCCCAGCTCGGCCAGGCCCTCGCCGGTGGCCGCGCTGATCGGGAAGACGGTCAGCCCGCGCTCCTCGAGCGGGGCGCGCACCAGGTCGACGAGCTCCCGCGCGTCCGGCACGTCGATCTTGTTCAGCACGGCGATCCGCAGCCGGCCCACCAGGTCCAGCTCCTCGCCGCCGTACTCGCGCAGCTCGTGCTCGAGCGCCTCGATGTCGGTCTCCGGGTCGCGCCCGGGCTCCATCGTGGCCATGTCGATGACGTGCACCAGCACGGCGCAGCGCTCGACGTGCCGGAGGAACTCCAGGCCCAGACCCTTGCCGACGGAGGCGCCGGGGATGAGCCCGGGGACGTCGGCCATCGTGTACGTGGTGTCGCCGGAGCGGATCACACCCAGCTGCGGCACGAGCGTGGTGAACGGGTAGTCGGCGATCTTCGGCCGGGCCGCGGACATGGCGGCGACCAGCGAGGACTTGCCCGCGGAGGGGTACCCCACCAGGCCGACGTCGGCGATGCTCTTGAGCTCCAGGACCGCGTCGACGGCCTCGCCGGGCTCACCGAGCAGGGCGAAGCCGGGGGCCTTGCGGCGGGCGTTGGCCAGCGCGGCGTTGCCGAGCCCGCCCTTGCCCCCGCGGGCCAGCACGAAGCGGGCGCCGGCGCCGACCAGGTCGGCCACGGGCTGCCCGCCGATGCTCACCACGGTGCCCGAGGGGACGCGGAGCACGAGGTCCTCGCCGCGGCCACCGTTGCGGTAGTTGCCGGCGGCCTGCTTGCCGTTGCCGGCCTTCTGGTGCGGGTGGTGGTGGAAGTCCAGCAGGGTGTGCACGCTGGGGTCGACCTCGACGACGACGTCGCCGCCGTCGCCACCGTTCCCGCCGTCGGGGCCACCGAGGGGCTTGAACTTCTCGCGGTGCACGGAGCTGACCCCGTTGGCGCCCTTGCCTGCGGCCACGTGGACCGTCACGCGGTCGACGAAAGCGGCCATGATCGCCGCCTCTCTGCGTCTACGGCCGAACTGTGCCTACATGTGGGAACGGGGGGGGGGGGGGGGGGGGGGGGGGGGGGGGGGGCCGGGGGGGGGGGGGGGGGGGGGGGGGGGGGGGGGGGGGGGGGGGGGGGGGGGGGGGGGGGGGGGGGGGGGGGGGGGGGGGGGGGGGGGGGGGGGGGGGGGGGGGGGGGGGGGGGGGGGGGGGGGG